>VGPP01000045.1 GCA_016882585.1 Cyanobacteria bacterium M_surface_7_m2_037 | reverse complement strand
TGGAGGAGCCGATGAGCCTCAGCTCGATCGCCCGCGAACTCGAGATGAGCCGCGACAGGGCCCGCAGCCTGGAGCGCCGGGCCCATGAGGAGATGCGCCGGCTCTCCCAGAAGATGGGCGCCTACCTGGCGGCCTGAGCTTCAGAAAAACTGGTCGAAGTTGTCGAAGTCAACGGCGCTGAAGGTGCCGTTCTCCACCTGCAGCATCAGGCGCTCCAGCTGCACCCACAGGGCGCCGGCTGTGGCCAGTGAGAGCAGCAACGCCACCAGCAAGGCGGCACCGGCTGCGAAGCCGAACACCTGCAGGCTGCCGCCGATGAACAACGTGATGCCCAACACGATGCCGGTGTAGCTGAGGTTGGTTTCGAAGCAGCCCAGGGGCAGCAGGGGCAGGCGATCTTGCTTCCAGCCGTTCAGCTTGTCTTGCACCAGGCGGGCAAAGGTGAGACCGCAGAGCACACCCATGGCTAGGCCCACACCCGCCAGCACGTAGGGCGGCTGGAGATAGGGAGCGAACTCCAGCAGGATCTCCTGGGCATCCAGGTCGCCGTAGTCGCCGCTGGCCAGGTCCTGGGCGGCTTCGCTCAGGTTGATCGGGGCCAGAGACATCGCAGTGCGTTCAGGTGGCGCCGACCCTAAGCGGCCAGGGGATTGAGCCGGGTGAACAGCTGATCGCGCAGGCGCCGCACCAGGCGCTGAGGCGCGAAGGTGCGGCCCACAAGCTCCAGCAGACCGCGCAGATCCTCGGTGTTGAGGCGGTCGTCGCGCACGAGGGTTAGCAGCAGGCGTTCGCGGATGCTGCGGCCCTCCTGGCCCAGCAGCAGCTTGAGCCCGGCGCCGGCTACGGGCAGCAGTTCAGCTCCCACGGCACTTTCATCGTTTTCCACCACCGCCAGCAGGCTCTCGAGCCGCTGCAGCTGCAGGCGCCCTTCGCCGTCAAACAGCACCTCCAGCAACTTTTCGCGCATTTCGGCGGTGTCGCCGGCCAGCAGCCGCTTGGCCACATACGGATAAGCCACGCGGATGATCCGGAAGCTGGGATCGAGCCGCAGGGCCAGACCCTCCTGACTCACCACCGCCCGGATGATCAGGGCGAAACGGGCCGGCACGCGGAAGGGATAGGCATACATCAGCTCCGAGAAGCGATCGGTGATCGCCTTGAAGTTGAAGGAGCCCACGTTGTCGCCCAGGGCGCCGCCCAGCACTTCTTCCAGGGCCGGCACGATCGGCGTCAGGTTGGTGTTGGGGTTCAGGAAGCCCAGATCCACAAAGTCCTGAGCCAGGGCTGCGAAGTCGCGATTGATCAGGTGCACCACGGCGCCGGTGAGGGTGAGGCGGTCGCTGTCGCTGATCGAATCCATCATTCCGAAGTCCACATAGGCCAGATGGCCCAGGGCTCCGGTTTTGCCTGGCAGGGCGAAGAGGTTGCCGGGGTGGGGATCGGCGTGGAAATAGCCGAACTCCAGCAGTTGCTGCAGGCCCGAGATCACGCCGGTGCGGATCAGCGAGGCCGGATCGAGGCGCTGGGCTTCCAGCTCCTGGCGCTGCTGCAGCTTGGTGCCATTGATCCAGGTGGTGGTGATCACCCGCTGGGCCGAGAGGCTGCGGTCCACCCGCGGCACGATCACTGCCGGGTTGCTGGCAAACAGGCGTCCGAAGCGTTCGGCGTTGTCGGCTTCGCGCCGGTAGTCGATTTCCTCAAAGAGGGAGCGGCCGAATTCATCGATGATTTCGCCGAGGCCGAAGCCCAGGTTGAGCGGCAGCAGCGGTGCGGCCACCACCCCCATCAGCCGGATCAGCACCATGTCGCGGCGCAGTTGCTGGGTGAGATGGGGGCGTTGCACCTTCACGGCCACCCAGGTGCCGCCTACGGGTTTGGCGCGGTACACCTGGCCGAGGCTGGCGGCGGCCACGGGGTGGTCGGGGAAGTCCTCAAACAGCTGCTCCACCGGAGCCCCCAGCTCCTCCTCGATCGTTTGCAGCGCGATGGCGTGGGGGAAGGCGGGCAGGTTGTCCTGCAGCTTGGTGAGCTCATCGAGCCAGTCGCGCCGCACCAGGTCGGGCCGGGTGGAGAGGGCCTGGCCGAGCTTGATGAAGCAGGGCCCCAGGTTGGTGAGGGTGGTGAAGATCCGCTGGCCCAGCCGCTGCTGCACCTTCGGGTCGCGGCTGCCGCTCTGTACTGCCAATACCAACGCCAGCCCGAGTAGCTGGCTGAGCAGCACCACCAGCCGGCTGATCAACAGCCATGGGCGCAGCAGAAGCCAGCGCAAATCAGCCCCCGGGTCGTAGCGATGGGCGGGGCTGCTCAACACAGGTGGCGCGTCACACGGTGGGCAAACTCTAAGGAGATCGCCTGAGGGGCCATGGCTCTGCTGGAGCGCCTGCTGGCCGGTCCCCCGCCGTTGCCCCTGCACCTGCCGGCCCATGGCCGTGGCCGCGCCCTGGCACCCGGGCTGCGCCGTTTGCTTCGCCAACCGCCTGGTCGCTGGGATCTGCCGGAATTGCCGGAGATCGGTGGCCCGCTCGAGGCCGAGGGGGCTGTGGCGGAAGCCCAGGCGGCTGCCGCGCGCCTGCTGGGGGCGCAGCGCTGCTGGTTTGGCGTGAATGGCGCCAGTGGCCTGCTGCAGGTTGGCTTGCTGGCCCTGGCGCAGCCCGGTGAGCGGGTGCTGTTGCCCCGCAACCTGCACCGCTCGCTGCTGCATGGCTGCCTGCTGGGCCAGTTGCGCCCGGTGCTGTTTGATCTGCCGTTCGATCCGGCCACGGGGCTGTGGCTGCCTCCCACGCCGGCGAGCTTCGAGAAGCACCTGCTTGAGGCTCTGGCGGCAGGACCGCTGGCGGCGGTGGTGCTGGTGTCGCCCAGTTATCAGGGGCTGGCCGCTGAGCTGCCAGCCCTGGTGGCTTTGGCTCATCAACACGGGCTGCCGGTGCTGCTCGATGAAGCCCATGGCGCCCATCTGGGCCTCGATCCCCGCCTGCCGCCATCGGGTTTGGCCAGTGGTGCCGATCTGGTGGTGCAGTCGTTGCAGAAGGCGGCGGGCGGGCTTGCCCAGAGCGCCGTGCTGCTGCAGGGGCCTGGCGTGGATGAGCACTGCAGCCAGTCCATCGAGCGGGCGCTGCTCTGGTTGCAGACCTCCAGTCCCAGTGCCTTGCTGCTTGCTTCGGCGGCGGCTTCGCTCAGCCATCTCCATAGCGCCACCGGCCGCCGCCAGTTGAGTCGGGCCCTCTCGATCGGCTTGGCGTTGCGCGAGCGTTTGGAGCGGCTCGGCGTGCCCCTGCTGCCCACATCTGATCCCCTGCGCCTGTGCATCCATACCGCCGCCATGGGCATCAATGGCCTGGAGGCCGATGCCTGGCTGATGGAGCGGGGCGTGATCGCGGAGCTGCCGGAGCCCGGCTGCCTCACGGCGTGCCTGGGGTTGGAGCCACCGCGGCGGGTGCTGCGTCTGTTGCCCCAGCGCCTCGATCAGTTGCGGCGGGCGTTGGGGGGCGACCCGATGGCTCCGTTTTCGGCGCCGCCCATCCCGCCGTTGGCGGAGCCTGAAGTGCCGCTGGAGCTGGCTTGGCGAGCACCGCAGCAGCGCTTGCCCCTTGCCGAAGCCAGCGGGCGCGTGGCCGCCGAACCGCTCTGCCCCTATCCCCCCGGGATCCCCCTGCTGATTCCCGGTGAGCGCATCGATGCCGATCGTGCGGCGTGGCTGGTGCAGCAACAACAGCTGTGGCCCGGCCAGATCGCTGATACGGTGAGCGTTGTGGCCGATTGAGAGCCGATGGGAGCCCCAGGCGACGGCCCCTTCCAGTGGGACTTCGTGACGCCTGGGCTGCCCGATGCGGCCTTCGCCGATGCACCGGGCTTCAGTCCCACGCCGCTGGAGCTGCGGGTGATGCTGCTGGCCCACCTGCGTCCGCGCCCCGATTCGCTGGTGTGGGATGTGGGCGGCGGCACCGGCGCCCTGGCTTTGGAAATTGCTCGGCTGATGCCCGCCGGGCAGGTGCACACCCTCGAGCGCGACCCCGAGGCGATCGAGCTGCTCAAGCGCAACGGCCAGCGCTTCGGCGCCGCCAACCTGCACATCCATGCCGGTGACGCCCCCGAAGGCCTCGCCCAGCTGCCGCCCCATCCCGATCGCGTGCTGCTGGAGGTGGGACGGCCGCTGCGGCAGGTGCTTGATCTGGTGTGGGAAGCCCTGGTTCCGGAGGGGCGCCTGGTGATCAGCACCGCCAGCCTGGAGGGGTTGGTGGATGCCACCGACACCCTCAGCCGTCTGGAGGCCCGCGATCTTCAGGTGGTGCAGGCCACGGTGCATCGCATGCAGCGCCGCGGCAGCCAGGCCAGGCTGGCGGCGGCCGAACCGCTGTTTCTGATCGCCGCTGAACGCCCTTGATTCCGTCTCCCCGCACGCGCACCTCGCCCCAGCGTTTGCTCAGCGGTTACGCCGTTGGGGCGTTTGGGTTTGTGGTGGTGGTGCTGGGGGGCTGGTGGTTCACCCTGGCGCTCGGCGTGATGGTGCACCTGGGGCTGCTGGAGTACTTCCGGCTGGCCCGCTTCAAGGGCATCCGCCCCGCCAGCAAAACCACCTTGGTGCTGGTGCAGTTGCTGCTGATCACCACCCAGTGGGCCCATGGCGGCGATGCCCAGGCCCTGGGCTTTTCGGCGGATCTGGCGGCGGCGGTGCTGCCGCTCTCCGGCGCTGCGATCTGCGGCTGGCTGCTGCTGCAGCCGCTCACCGGCAGCATCGCCGACATCGCCTCTTCCATTTTTGCTCTGTTTTATCTGGGCTTTCTGCCCAGTTATTGGATCCGCCTGCGCGATCTCACCGATCCCGCTCTGGCGCCCCGCTTGAGTGGCCTCACCCAGGCTTGGCCCCACCTCAGCTCCGGCATGGTGCTGATGCTGATGGCCTGCTTTCTGATCGTTGCCACCGATATCGGTTCCTATGTGATCGGCCGCCGCTATGGCCGCCGGCCCCTGTCACCGATCTCGCCGGGCAAAACGATCGAAGGCGCTTTGGGTGGTGTGGGTTGTGCCGCGTTGCTGGGCGGGGCCTTGGCTGAAGTGCTGGGGTGGAACTGGGGCTGGGCCGTGGGTGCGTTGCTGGGCGTTGTGGTGGCGCTGTTTGCCCTGGTGGGCGACCTCACCGAATCGATGATGAAGCGCGATGCCGGGGTGAAGGATTCCGGTGATCTGCTGCCCGGTCACGGCGGGATCCTGGATCGGATCGACAGCTACCTGTTCACCCCGGCGGTGTTTTTCACGGTGGTCACCCTGCTGCTGCCCCTGATTCGCTGAGGGCAGCTCAGGGCGACACCCGTGCCCGGCCCTGCAGTTGCAGCAGCCCTCCTTCGAGGTTGGCCTCCTCGATCGTGATGTTGGGATCGGCCGGCAGCGCCACGCAAGGTTTGCCGTCTTCGCCGCAGAGCTCCAGATGGCCATCCACGGCGCGGGGGATGGTTTCGCAGCGATGCTCCTGGGCTTGCAGCACCAGCCGGTCGCGCTCGATGCTCACGCTCTTCAGCGGGGTGAGCCCCAGCAGCCCATCCACCAGCTGATCGCCCAGCGGCCGCCAGTGCGGTGTGCAGAGGGAGCGGCCCAGGCCACCGGCGGAAAACGCCACGCTGCCCTCGATGTTGAACGGGTGTTCCAGCTGCACTGCCTTGCCCCGCAGCAGATTGCCCACCTGCACCTCGATCGCATCGCTGCGCAGCTCCACGCGTTCGATTTCGAGCGAACTGAACACCACACCTCGCGCCACCAGGCTCACCCCATCGAGCCGGCCGCGCAGCAGGCCCAGGCTGGAGCCGTGCAGCTGCAGCTCCAGGCTCTCCACCGCTTGGCATTGCTGGCGAATCCAGAACTGCAGGCCGCTGGCCAGCAGTTGCAGCACGGGGCTGGAGCGTTGGGTTGGCGCGTCGTCAGCCATGCCAGATGCGAGCCACGGTGGTGGGCTGGTCGATGTGGGGCAGATGCCCGCAACACTCCAGCTCGGTGATGCGCTCTCCTAACAGAGCCTGCGCGGCCCGCTTCTGGGGCGCCCGCAGGATGCGGTCGTTCTGGCCCCAGAGCACCTGCAGCGGTTGGGTGGGCAAGGGATCGCCGCAGCCCGCGAAGCCGCCGCTGCGGGCGAAGGCCCCCAGAGCTCCGGCCCAGTTGGGGCAGGCCAGGTGCAGCGAGGCGATTTCCAGTTCCGCCGGCCCCACATCCCGATCCGGCATGGCAAAGGCTGAGCGGCAGAGCCCGCGGCGGATCGCCGGCAACCCCAGGAAGCGGGCCCCCAGTTGATCGAGCAGCGGTGGCACCGGCATCGGTTGCCCGGTGAGGCCTGCCGGCGCCAGAAGCAGCAAGCGCTCGATCTGCTCGGGGCAGCGGCGCGCCAGTTCCACCGCCACAGAGCCACCCATCGAAGCGCCGATCAACCCCACCCGCTGGGCGCCGCTGCGGCTGATCACCTCCTGCAGCACCTGCTCCAGGTGCTCGAGCACCGCCGCAGGGCCGTAGTTGGCTTCGAGCGGTCTGGGGCAGAAGCCGAAGCCGAACAGATCTGGGATGAACAGCTGATGGGTTGGGGCCAGCAACGGCGCCAGCCGCCGGAATTCCAGATGGGAGCTGTCGAAGCCATGCAGTGCCAGCACAGGCGGCCCTTCGCCCACCACGGCCACGGGCCATGGCCCGCCAGGGAGATTCGGGAGAGTCCACCACTGCACGGCGGCCGCCAGGGCGCGTCCATCGGGATCCAGGAGGCGATCAGCGGCCCGGGCCAGAAGCTCCTGGCCAGAGGAGGAGGGTGCTGTTGCGATCACGGTTCAACCCTGGCTGGCTTGCAGCTGGGCTTCGCTGCTGGTGGTGGTGCTCACCAGAGCCGCCAGCAGATCACTGGCTTGCACGGCAAAGGGCAGGTGGTGCAGATCGGATCCGGCTCTGCAGGCAAAGGCCGCCACCTCCTGCAGGGCACTGAGGCTGGCCTGCCCAAGGCCGAGTTCATCGAGGCTCACCGGCACGCCCAGGTCTTTGAAGAAGGGCAGCAGTTGCCGCCGCGCCTGGCCGGCCAGCCGGTTGCCGCCGATCACCTCTTCCAGGCGCAGCTGCACCAGGATGCCGAAACCCACCTTTTCGCCATGCAGGTGGCCATGGCTGGCTTCCAGTTGGGTGAGGCCGTTGTGCACCGCATGGGCAGCCACGGTGCGGCAGCGGGCACCGCCGATGCCACCGATCAGCCCGGCGGTGAGCCCGCTGGCCTCGGCCACCCGCACCCAGGCTTCGCCACCGGGTTGAGCCATCGCTTCGCGGGCCTCCAGCAGCAGTTGATCGCGCAGCACCCGCGCCATCTGAACCGCTTGCTGCACCAGGCCATCGCTGCTGGCACCGCTGCTCACGGAGGCTTCGTACCACTTGGCCATGGCATCAGCGATGCCGCTGGCCAGGGTGCGCGGCGGAGCCTGGGCCACAAGCGCGTGGTCAAACACCAGCAGATCCGGGCAGCGATCGAGGGCCACGTCGCCCTCGAAGGCTCCCTCGGCTGAATAAATGTTGGCCAGAGCCGTCCAGCCGGCGCAGGTGGCTGCGCTGGTGGGCACCGTGATGCAGGCCAGGCCGTGGCGGTGGGCCAGCAACTTGCCGGCATCGAGCACCTTGCCGCCGCCGGCGGCCACCACGGCATCGCAGCCACTGCTGCTCAGGATTGAGCTGATCCGTGCCAGGTCGCTCTCACAGCAGTCGTGCTCGAGTTCGGCCGTGGTGACGGCCCGATCGCATTGCCTCAGATCGGCGGCCAGCTGTTCCCGCAGCGATCGGGTGGCCTCAGAGCGGCCCAGCAGGAGTGGCCGGCGGCTGAGCTTCTCCAGCGCGGGAAGCGCTTCCTGCCACGCCCCTTCACCCCGCAGAACAACCGCTGGTGCGATCGCGTGTTGCTGCATGGAGATGCCCACGACCAGCCCAATTGCCAAGGGTCCACTGTAGAAGTGACGAGGCAGCGGGTTTGCCGTTTCCGCGATCTGGCATGGCACCACCACTTCCTTCCGATCCGGGCCTCGCGGCTTTTGGCTCCAGCCTCACCGCCATCACCCTGGCGGAGCTGGGCGACAAAACCTTCTTTATGGCGCTGATCCTGGCGGTGCGTCATAGCGCCCGCCTGGTGTTTGCCGGTGCCTTTGCGGCCCTGGCGGCCGTCACCCTGCTGTCGCTCGGGGTTGGTTATGGCCTGCGGGAGCTTCTGCCTCAGAGCCTCGTGCCCTGGATCGCCGCGGTGCTGTTCCTTGGGTTTGGCGCGAAGCTGCTGGTCGACGCCCAGGCTCTGGATGCAGGAGCTGCGCAGGAGGAGGCGCAAGAAGCGGAGGAAGCGGTGAACGCCGCCGAGCGAGGGCACGGGCAGGCGGGCCCCTGGGCCGTGATCTGGGAGGCCTTCGCCTTGGTGTTTGTGGCGGAGCTGGGGGATCGCACTCAGTTCGCCACCATCTTGTTGGCCACGGCTCCAGCCCAGGTGTTCAGTTTTGCCGGGCTCCTGGCCGGCACGCTGGCTGGCCATGCCTTGGTCACCTGGCTGGCGGTGGGGGCTGGCAAGTGGATTGGGGGCCGCGTGAATGAACAGCTGCTTTATCGCCTCAGTGGTGGCCTGTTCGTGGCGTTTGGCCTGGTGTCGCTTGTGCAGGCGCTGGCTTCGGTGCCCGGCCGCTGATTCTTCGGCTTTCCCCCTGTCTGCCGGGCCGGTTGGGCGTCAGATTGAGTGCAGTGGCGGAAGCAGCTGATGTCGAGGCGGGGATGGCGCACGCGGCTGGCCGATACCCTGATGCGCTGGGGTGCTGCACTTCGTCCGCCGCAGCCGCTCCCACCGGCACCAGCCCGGATCACCCTGCCGCCTGAACCGCGGCAGCCCGCTCAGATGAGCCAGTTGCCCGGTGTGCGTCCGCCGCTCTCGATTGAAAAGGCGGTGCGCAATCGCGATCTCACCGTGCTGAAGCGCGAAGCCTGCGATGCCCTGGCAGCCCTGGCGGCGGCCCATGCCCTGGTGACGTCCGCGCGGCTGGGCCAGATCCAGAACCTGCGCACCGATCTGGAGCGGGGCGAGCTGGAAGAACAAGACCTGGCTGATCTCGCCGGCGATTACCAGGCCTGGCAGAACGATCAGGTGCGCTTGTTTGACGCCTTGGCTTTGGTGCTGGGCATGGCCGTGCCAGAAGGACGCGCCTTTGACCAGATCGATGAGGAGATGGTTGAGGCGGCCGAGGCCCATCTCAATGCGTTGGCGGCTGAATATCAGCGCCGCCTGCTCAGCGATCAGTTCGAGGCTGGTCAGAAGGAGGGCTGAGCGGCGATGGCGCGTTTCCTCACCGTGCTCAAACCCCGCTCAGCCACCACGCCAGCTGGGCTGATTGAGGCGCTCACCCCTGTGCTGCAGGGCCTCCAGGCTGAGGTTGACCACCGCACCACCGCCCACCTGAGCGCGCTGCTGCGCGGCGGGCAGGAGCAGCTGCGCATGCAGTTGTTTGCCGATGTGCAGTCGAAAGCGGAGGGGCCTGTGCTGGAGCTGGTGTTGATGAGCCGGGAGCCGATGGGGCAGGGGGCACCGCAGACGCGGGTGGTGTTTGCCCAGCTGCTGCAGCTGGCCACAACAGCACTCCCTGACCTGGAGCTGAGCTTCCGCTCCGATCGCGATGGTGCGCTACCGGCCTGAACCCCGGCCCGTATGGTGAGCCTTGATTGTTGGCATTCAGTCAGGGAGTTCTGCGATGGGCATCCGCGTCGGCGTTAACGGCTTTGGCCGCATCGGTCGCCTCGCCTTCCGCCGCGCCGTGAGCCTGCCGGACGTGGAGGTCGTGGGGATCAACGACCTGATCGATGTGGAGTACCTCTCCTACATGCTCCGCTACGACTCCACCCATGGGCGCTTCCAGGGTGATGTGCGGGTGGAGAACGGCCAGCTGGTGGTGAACGGCAAAGCGATCCGCATCACCGCTGAGCGCGACCCCAACAACCTCAACTGGGGTGCCGTGGGTGCCGATTACGTGCTCGAGAGCACGGGCTTCTTCCTCACCGATGAAGCAGCCCGCGCCCACATCAATGCCGGCGCCAAGCGCGTGGTAATGAGCGCCCCCTCGAAAGACGACACCCCCATCTTTGTGATGGGCGTGAACCACAAGAGCTATGCCGGGCAGCAGATCGTGTCGAACGCCAGCTGCACCACCAACTGCCTGGCGCCGATGGCCAAGGTGCTGCACGACAACTTCGGCATCGTGAACGGTCTGATGACCACGGTGCACGCCACCACCGCCACCCAGAAAACCGTGGATGGCCCCTCGGTGAAGGATTGGCGCGGCGGCCGCGGTGCCGGCCAGAACATCATCCCCAGCTCCACCGGTGCCGCCAAGGCCGTGGGCCGGGTGATCCCTGAGCTCAACGGCAAGCTCACCGGCATGGCCTTCCGGGTGCCCACGCCGGATGTGTCGGTGGTGGACCTCACCGTGAACCTGGCCAAGCCCGCCACCTACGAGCAGGTGAAGGCGGCGATGAAGGCCGCCTCTGAAGGGGAGCTCGCCGGAATCCTGGGCTACACCGAAGACGATGTGGTGTCGAACGACTTCCTCGGGGAGAGCTGCACCTCGGTGTTTGACGCCGGCGCCGGCATCGCCCTCACCGACACCTTCATGAAGCTGGTGTCGTGGTACGACAACGAGTGGGGCTACAGCTGCAAGTGCATCGACCTGATGCGTCACATGGCCACGGTGGGCTGATTCAAGAGCCAGGCCCAGAGGGGCACGCTGATCAGCGAGAGCAGCGTGCTCCAGAGCACCAGTTGCGCAGCCGGGAGTGATTCCCGGCTTTGTTGTGTGCTGGCCTCGGCCAACAGCAGCACCGACATGGCTGTGGGTGCGGCCGCTTGCAGCACCAGGGCATCGCGCAGCAGTGGTGCCCAACCCAGTGCCCGCGTGAATAGCAGCGCCACGGCCGGAAGCCCCAACAACTTGATCAGCAGCGCTGGCCGCAGGCCTGTGGGCTCGATCCGCTGGCCCAGAAGCAGGCCCAGCCGCATTCCCACCAACAGCAACATCAGCCAGATCACCAGCCGAGCTGGCCACCACAGCGCCGCAGCGATCGGTGCATGCCATGGCGAGATCAGTAGCGGCACCGCCACCAGCAGGGCTTGAACCACCGGTGTGGCCAGTAGCTGTTGGAGCAGCTGCCCGGGCCGTGCCCGTTCTCCATTGAGCAGCAAGGGGCCCAGGCTCCAGGTCACCAAGGTGCCCACAAGGTCGTAGGTGATGCTGAAACTGAGGGCTTCTGGCGGCAGCAGGGCCAGCGCCACGGGAAGGCCGAAATAGGCGGTGTTCCCCACCACAGCGCCCAATTGCAAGCTGCGCCTCGGCAGCAGGCATTGGCACCAGGGGTGTTGCGTGAGCAGCAAGCCACCCCCCGTGAGCACCAGGCTCAAGAGGGCCACCTGCAGGTTGCCGCTGTGTAAGCCGCCTTTGAGCAGCAGCCCCACCAGGCTGATCGGCACCCCCCAGCGCAACAGCAGCGGCGCCAGGTGGTGCCGCCATCGAGGACGCACACGCCCCAAGGCCATGCCGCAGAGCAGGCAAGGCGCGAGTTCGAGCAGCAGCTGCAGCATCCCTTCACCCTGCCAGCCGTTGCCGTTGGCCGCCGGCAGCGCTAAGGCTGAAGCAGCTGCGGGCGGTGCCATGGACGATCAGCCGATCACCCCCCATGCCGTGCCGGTGTTCGACGCCGAGGGCAACCTCACCTACATCGGCGACGACGGGCGCCGCTACGTGGTGGGCCCGCTGCCGGAGCTGGATGAGGCCAATGTGGATCAGGTGATGCAGCGCCTGCTGGCTGGGCAGACCCTGTTTTCCGATTTGGAAACACTGGCCAACCAATGGCTCGAGCAGGTGTGCGGTGCGGATTTGAGCCGCGCGGCGGCTCTGGCTCTGCTGCTTTCCAGCCTTGAGATGGCCCTTGATCCCGGTGACGACGATGCTTCGGCCTGATCGGCCTTGCATCGCGCCGGCGCTCTGGTAACTTTTGGAGCCGCTCGCAAGCCGCAAGGCCAGCAGCGGGAACCGAAGACCACCGAGCGATCGGTGTTGTAGGTTCAACGGGTGGCCGAGAGGCCACGACGAACTGAAAACCGGGTGAACCCGGTGATGTAGGTTCAACAAGCGGTCGACAGGCCGCCGATCCGAAAGCCAAGCTGAGC
>VGPP01000044.1 GCA_016882585.1 Cyanobacteria bacterium M_surface_7_m2_037 | reverse complement strand
GCGCTCAGCCAGATGCCGGTGAGCGGCCTTGCGAGAATCTCGCGAAGCAGACAGCTCAACCCGCGGGCTGATGCCACGCCAGTTGGCGATCCTATCGCCCGGCCTCAGACCTCTCTCTCCTTCTGCCGATGAACCAGCTGCTGCAAGGCCTGTTGCTGGCCCTGATCAGCTTCTACCGCCAGTTCATCTCACCGCTGCTGGGCCCGCCCCGCTGCCGTTTCATCCCCAGCTGCAGTGCCTATGGCCTGGAGGCGATTGAGCGTCATGGCCCCTGGCGCGGGAGCTGGCTCACCCTTCGGCGGTTGCTGCGCTGCCATCCCTTCACCCCCTGCGGCTGCGATCCGGTGCCTGATTGATGGCTGAGCTTGTGCTGATCACCCGGGAGGGTTGCTGCCTTTGCGAGGGCTTGGAGGAGAAGCTGCTTGCCCTGGCTCTGGCCTACACGCGCCTGGATGTGGATGCTGATCCAGCCCTTAAGTCGCGCTTTGACTTCGAGGTGCCGGTGCTGCTGCTGCGTGAGGGGGCAGCGGAGCGAGTGCTGCCGCGCGTGTCGCCGCGCTTGCCGGCGCATCAGCTGGGCGCTTGGCTGCGTGAGCAGGGGCTGCCCTGACGCCGGCGGTTGCCGCAGTCTTGTCTGAGGCTCACAAGACTGGTTGCAGCGGCAACGTTGCGGGCTTGGATTGCGCCTAAAACAAGCGCATCAGCGCTGCCGCCATGTCCGATCGGCTCCACCCTTTGCTGCGTCAGGTTGGTCTGGCGGTGCCGCCAGGGTTGGCCAACGCTGAGGTGACCAGCGTGAGCTGCGATTCGCGGCGTGTGGGCCCCGGCACCGTGTTTGTGGGGTTACCGGGCGCCCAGGTGGATGGCGGAGTGTTCTGGCCCCAAGCGCTCCAAGCCGGTGCGGTGCTGGCGGTGATCGGCCGTGCAGCCGCCGAGGCCTGCCCCCCTGCCGATCACGACCCGGTGCTGGTGGTCACCGAACCCGTGGCCCGCTGGGCCGGTTTGCTGGCGGCGGAGTTCTGGCAGCAGCCCAGCCAGCGCCTGCACCTGATCGGGGTGACTGGCACCAACGGCAAAACCACCACCACCCATCTGATCGAACATCTCGCGGCCCACTGCGGCATGCCCTCGGCCCTGTTCGGCACCTTGGTGAACCGCTGGCCGGGTCACAGCGTGACCGCGCAACACACCACGGCCTTCGCCGATGTGCTCCAAGGGCAGCTGGCTCAGGCGGTAGAAGCCGGTGCCCAGGTGGGAGCCATGGAGGTGAGCTCCCACGCCCTGGATCAACAGCGCGTTAGCGGTTGCCGCTTCGCCGGGGCGGTGTTCACCAACCTCACCCAGGACCACCTCGACTATCACCCGTCGATGGAGGCCTATTTCGAGGCCAAGGCGAGCCTGTTCAGCCCAGGCTTCCTCGAGCTCAAGCCGGGCCAGGCAACGGCGGTGGTGAATGGGGATGATCACTGGGGCGAGAAGCTGGCCCAGCGGCTCGGCGGCCACGCCTGGCGTTGCTCCCTGCAGGAGGGCAGCAATGCGGAGTTGCGGATGGAGCAGCTGCAGTTCAGCTCCGAAGGGGTGCGCGGGGTGCTGGTGAGCCCACTTGGGAGCGGGGCTTTTCAGTCGCCGTTGCTGGGCCGCTTCAACTTGATGAATCAGCTGCAGGCCGTGGGTGCGCTGCTTCAGCAAGGGCTTCCCCTGGCCAACTTGCTCCAGGGCCTCGCCAGTTTCCGCGGGGTGCCAGGACGGATGGAGCGGGTTGGTGTGGGCCGGGCGGAGTGCTGCGAAGGCTCCTTGCCAGCGGTGCTGGTGGATTACGCCCACACACCCGATGGCCTTGAAAGTGCCCTGAAGGCGTGCCGGCCGTTTGCGCGGGGCCAGTTGATTTGCGTGTTCGGCTGCGGTGGTGATCGCGATCGCACCAAGCGGCCGCTGATGGGTTCGATTGCCGCGCGCCTGGCCGATCAGGTGGTCGTCACCTCCGATAACCCCCGCACCGAAGACCCGCAGCAGATCCTCAACGATGTGGTGGCTGGCATTCCCGAGGGTGTGGCGGTGCAGGTGGAGGCGGATCGGGGCCGGGCCATCGCGGCTGTGGTGGCGGCTGCGCAGCCGGATGACCTGGTGCTGATCGCCGGCAAGGGCCATGAGGACTATCAAATCCTCGGCACCACCAAGATCCACTTCGACGATCGCGAAGAAGCCGAGAAAGCGCTGCGGGAGCGGCCCTGTTAAGCGAGCGCGCGCAGGGCGTCCAGCAGCATGTCGATCTCCGCTTCGGTGGTGGTGACGTGGGTGCAGGCCCGGAGGCAATCGGGATCATCCAAGCGGCGGATCCAGAGGCCCTGCTCGCCGAGGCGCTCCACCACGGCAGCGCTCGAGCGCCCCGCCAGCGTGAAGCTCACGAGCCCTGCCGGCGGGGGCTCCGGCAGCAGGGTGTTCACCCCCTCAAGCGTTTGCAGCCCCTGCCAGAGCCGGCGGCTGCCTGCCTGAATCCGCTCCAGCCGTTGGGCTGCAGTTCCCTGCGCCGCTAACAGCTCCAGCGAGGTGGCCAGACCGCTGCACAGGGGCACACAGGAGGTGGCCACCTCAAAGCGGCGTGCATCGCTGTGGAAGCTGCTGCCGGCTGAAGCCTCATGGCGCAGGCTGCGCCAACCGATCAGGGTGGGTTGTGCCTGCTCGAGCAGCCGCTCTGAGAGAGCCACACCGCCGAGACCCTCAGGGCCGCAGCACCATTTGTGGCCGGTGAAGGCATAAATGTCGGCCGCGGCAGCGGCCTCCTCCACGGGGATCGCCCCCATCGATTGGGCCGCATCCACCAGCAGCCAGGGCTGATTGGGCTGCTGTTTCAGCCTGGCCGCCACAGCGGTGATCGGCATCACGCTGCCGCTGTTCCAGAGCAGATGGGAGAGCGCCACCAGCTTGGTTTGTGGGGTGAGCGCCTGCTCAAGGCCCGCGAGCACGGCTGCATCCAGGGCGTTTTGGCCGTGGGTTGTGCAGAGCTCCAGCACCGGCAGCCAGCGGATCTCCAGCCCTTCGCGCCGCGCCAGTTCCTGGCAAGCTGCCACCACACCAGGGTGTTCACAGTCGCTGAGTAGCAGCTCATCGCCAGGGCTCCAAGGCAGGCCCCAGAGCGGCAGCACACAACCACTGGTCACGTTTTCCGTGAGGGCTATGCGATGGGGCCCCACGTCACAGAGCGCCGCCAAGGCTTGGCGCACCCGCGCGGTTTCCTGTTCGACAAAGGGCCACACCGCTCCGGTGAAGGGCCCCAGCTCTTGGATGCGCTGCCAGCTTGCGGTGATCGCCTGCAGCGAAGGCGTGGGCAGAGGCCCCTGCCCGCCGTAGTTGAAGTAGGTCTTGTTGGCTAGGGCTGGGCAGAGGGTGCGCATGCCTGCGGGTTAGATCACCTGCCCCACCATGACGGCTGCGACGGCGGAGAAGAGGGTGATGCTGAGGGCGGTGAGCGGGTTCTGGCCCTGGGCCACGGCGAAGCTCGTGATCACGCCGGCGCCGAGGCAGGCCACGGCCAGTTGGGTGGTGAGGGCTGGGCGCTGCTCCACGGGCTTGGGCTCGATTGCGGGCAGCTTGCTGGCGGCAACGGCTCCAGGCCTGGCTTCTTTACCTGGCGTTGGTCTTCGTTACGCGGCGCAATGTCAGCTGCGCACGCGGGTGGAGGCTGGCCTGGCGCGGCCGCTGCTGGCCCACTGCTGCAGCGCTTCCAGTTGTTCGCGCGCCGTGCGCGAAAGCGGCACCAGCTGAGCGGCGGCGCTGATCAGATCGCTCTCGCCAAATTCGCGGTGCTCGCTGAAGGCCTGGTGCATGGCCTCGATCACCACCTGTTCGAGCTCGGCGCCGGAGAAGCCGGCGGTGCGGTCCACCACCACCTCAAGCGGCAGGCTGTGATCGGGGCGACGGCGCTTCAGCTGCAGATCGAGGATGGCGCTGCGTTCAGCCGCATCCGGCAGATCCAGCAGGAAGATTTCATCGAAGCGGCCCTTGCGCAGCAGCTCCGGGGGGAGTTTCTCCACGCCATTGGCGGTGGCCACCACGAATACGGCGCTGCTCTTTTCCGCCATCCAGGTGAGCAGGCTGGCCAGCACCCGCTGGCTGGTGCCGCCATCGCTGCGGCCATCGCCGGCGGCGCCGAAGCCCTTGTCGATCTCATCGATCCAGAGCACGCAGGGGGCCATCGCCTCGGCCCGCTGGATCATGTCGCGGGTGCGGGCTTCGGAAGCGCCAACAAGCCCGGCGAACAGGCGGCCCACATCCAGGCGCAGCAGCGGCATCGCCCAGCTGTGGGCAATCGCTTTGGCCGTGAGCGATTTGCCGGTGCCCTGGGGCCCCACCAACAGCACGCCGCGCGGTAGCGGCAGGCCGTAGCGGCGTGCGTCATCGCTGAAGGCCATGTGGCGCTGCTCCAGCCAGCGCTTCAGGGCATCGAGGCCGCCGATATCGGCGGGGGTGGCTTCGGTGGGGCAGTACTCCAGCAGTTCGCTGCGGGCGATGGCCTGGCGCTTCTCCTCCAGCACCTCGTTGAGATCGGCCAGACCCAGCTCACCCCGGCTGGCCAGGCCCCGGGCCGCCACCTGGCGGATGCGCTGTTCGCTCAGGCCGCTGCAGCTGTGGCTGAGTTGCTCCAGGAGCTCGTGATCGAGGGTCTGGCCGCAGGCTTGAGCGATGTTGCGCAGCAGCGATTCGATCTCCTGCTGATCCGGCAGGGGCAGATCCAGCAGGGTGATGCACTCGTCGAGATCGCCGGGTGGCTGCCAATCGGCGGCCGTGATCACCACGGTGTGGGGTTGCTGGCGCAGGCTGGTGGCGAGGTTGCGCAGCTTGCGGCAGATGCTGGCGTCTTCGCAGTAGCGGTGGAAGTCGTGCAGCACCAGCAGCGCCGGCTGCTCCGCGGGCAAGGCCGCCAAGCTCTCGAGCGCGGCCAGTGGATTGCGAGCTGCCTCGCCATCGCGGCCTGGCCAGCCCTTCAGGCCTGCGATGAAATCCCAGCGGGCCAGCGCCCGATTGCCAAGGCGCCGGGCTGCGGCCGCCAGCAGGGCTGCGATGCGCTCCTCTTCCTGGCTGCGGATCCAGAGGATGGGAGTTCGCGCCCGGATCAGCAGATCGAGGTGGTCGGCCCAGGCCTGGCTCATGGCTGCAGCTTTTTGAGGGCCGCCCAGCGCGGATCGATCGGTTCGGCTTCGGCGGGAGCGCCCAGCAGCTCGGGGCCTGGGCAATCACGGCCGCAGCGGTTCACCAGCGGCAGCTGCAGGCTGAGCTGCTCAAACACCCAGTGCTCAGGGTCGAAGTTGCCGGTGGGATCCAGGCTTTCGGTGAGCGCGTCGGGGTCGAGCTCGAGCACCTCACTGCCGCCTTCCAGCACGGTGTCGGCAGCGATGCCCTCCAGCCTGGCCTGATCGCCCAGCCACAGCACCTCGTGATGCTCGAAGCTCAGGGGGTGGTTGTAGTGCTGCAGGCAGCGATCGCAGCGCAGGGTGATGATCGTGCTGGCGTGACCATCCACCTCAAGGATGTTGCCGCGGTGAACGGCGTGGAGTTCACCGCGCACGGGGGTGAGGCTCTCCAGTTCACTGAGGGTTTGATCCACCTGCCAGCGTCGGCCCTCAGCCAGGGGCCGCAGCTCCTGCAGCGGAATCGGCTGCAGGGGATCGCCCACGGGCTGCGCTGCAGATTGCCCTGCGCTCATCGGTTCACTTCTTGCCCTTGGGTTCAAACGGCATGCGCTCGCTGCTGCTCACGGTGGCCGTCACGGTTTTGGCCTCAGCCGCCAGCTGCTGATTAAGGATCGCCTGGAGGTTGTCGGGCAGGGCTTCGCGGGTGAGCAGGAAGGTTTGCGCCGCCTGGAAGATGTTGGCCACCACCATGTAGAGCAGCACGCCAGCCGGCAGGGGGAAGAACAGGAACATGCCGGTGATCATCACGGGCGTGATCTTGTTGGCCGTGGCCTGCTGCGGGTTGGCGGGCATGCCCATGCCCGAGAGGATCTGGCTCACGAACAGGCTGGCGCCGAAGGCGGCCACCAGGATCGCGATATCCCAGTTCACAGCGCCATCGGTGTAGAAGCCCACTTGGCCAAGGGCCTTGATGAACAGGAAGCCGCTGCGAGCGGCCAGGCCGGGGATCTTGGCCTCCACGGTCACATCGCCGGGAGCGATGGCATGGATGGTGCCGTTCTGATCCACGCTCACCAGGCCTTCACCTTTGGTGACGCTCCAGGTGGGTGTGAACGCACTGCCGTTCTCCACGCCGCTGAGCACGGAGGCAAAGCTGGCGCCGTCTTTGGTGTGCAGGCTCACCGTTTCGGTGTCGCCCACCCCGAGCTTGGTGCCCTTCTCAAGGCTGGCGACCACCGGCACGTGGTTGGTGGCGGTCACGAAGATCGAGTGGCTCGGGCTGTTGAACGGCTTGGGTTCAACGGCAGCGATCTGTTCGGCCGGCAGCACCTTCAGGTTGAGGGTGTAAGGCACATCGGCGAACGGTGATCCGCGCAGGGTGGCGAACAGCGCAAACAGGATCGGCATCTGCACCAGCAGGGGCAGACAGCCCGAGAGCGGGCTGCCGAATTCCTTCATCAGCGACCCCAGCTCCTCCTGCTGCTTCTGGGGGTTGTTGGCGTACTTGGCCTTGATTTCGGCCTGGCGCTTCTGCATCACCGGCTGGGCGATGCGCATGCGGCGGGCACTGCGGATCGAGCCGGCACTGAGGGGGAACAGGGCCAGGCGGATCACCACCGTGAGGGCAATGATCGCCAGGCCGTAGCTCGGCACCAATCCGTAGAAGAAATCGAGGATCGGCAGCAGCAGGTTGTCGGAGATGTAGCCGATCACGGCGTGTGCAGGTCCGGGGAGAAGGGAAGTGGAGCCAGTGTGTCAGGCGGATGGCTCAGGCCGCCGCGTTGGTGTTGAAGCCGGTTTTGTTGCTGGCCTTCGCGGCCGGGCCAGCCTTGATCCGCTCCTCGATGTAGGCCTCAGCGTCCTTGTAGTGGGGCACGGCGCGCATCTCGAGCTTGGTGCCATCGGTGAGCACCAGCACCATGTCGCCCCAGAAACCGAGGCCGCGGGCTACCGAGCGCACCTCGCGGATCTGGCTGTACACCACCTGGGTGCGATCGCGGCCCAGCCAGCCACCGCTCACTTCCACGCGCCGGCTGGTGATGCGGAAGCGCAGCCACAGGGCCCGCACGAGTGCTCCCACAGCAAAGGGGATACCGATCAGCGTGAGGCCGAACAGCAGGTTGGTGATCAGGTCGCCCTTGGCGGGCCCGCCTGCGTAGAAGATGTCTTCATTGATGCTGGCTCCGGGAGCCACCGGGGGCGTCTTGGGCGTGCCTGTCATGGCCGTAGACCTGCCTTGGCGAGGAGTTCGAAACATTCTCCCAGCAGAGCCTCGTCACTGGCTTCGGCGCTGCCGGGTTTGAGGGAGATCAGCAGCCAGCGGCCGTTTGCTTGATCGGGAAGCGCCCGCACAGCCGCCGAGAGGTGGCTGTGGAACAGGCGGCGCAGCTGGTTGCGGCGCACCGATCGTTTGCTCACCTTGCTGCTCACCACCACCGCCAGCCGGTGGCTGTTGGGGTTGTGGTCGCGCGGATCGGGCTTGAGCAGCTCCGGTTGGGCCTTCAGGCAGCGCAGCACCATCAGGCTGCCGTGATGGCGCTGCCCTTTCTGATAGAGGCGATCAAACACAAACCGCCCCCGCAGCCTGTGTTCCCGGGATAACACCATCGGAAACGGGCTGGCAGGGGCGGTTGTGCGGAAGGAGGCTCTGAGGATCAGACAGCCAGGCGAGCGCGGCCGCGCTTACGGCGGGAGCGGATCACGCGGCGGCCGGTGTGGCTGCGCATACGAACGCGGAAGCCGGATACACGCTTGCGCTTGCGGCTGGTTCCTTCAAGGGTGCGCTTGGTCATGGCTCCGGCTCGGCTGCGCCTTCAACGTCGATCGCCCAACCTACCAGCTCGCCCTGGCTCAATCGCTCTGGGGATCGATCTGGATCAGCCAGCTGCCCAGATAGCCAGATACGGGCACATCACCAGGGGCCTGGGCCAGCGCGTTGAACTGATACATCCCAATGTTGAAGGGATTGAACAGGTTGATGTACACACCGATGGTTTTGCCCACGGGCACCGGTGTATCCGGGAAGATCTCGATGGCGGTGCCATCGGCAGCCACCTCCACAGTGGCGGGAATATCCGATTCGCAGCGGGTGCGCGCGAGCATTCCGCCCTCCTTCATGTAGCAGAGCTTGACGAACTTGGGATCGATCTTGCTGTCAAAGCTCTTGGGGATCCCCACGGTGAGTTTGAGGATCGCTGTTTTGCGGTCTTTGGGCTTCAGGATCAGGTAGTACTCCGAGCGCTTCAGCCGATTGGTATCGGTGATGAAGTAGTAGAGCTTGCGATAGTCCTTGCTGGTGTCCCAGCGGAATTCCACAAGCCCCGGCGTGCCCTGGCTTTTTGCCGGGAGCATCGGTGCCAGAGCAGCGGCGGCACCGGCGAGCCCCAGGGCTGCAGCCAGAGCGGTGCCAGCGGCACCCATGCGGAACCCAGCCATGGATTGGAACGGGTAAGTGGTTGTTGACAACCATTCTTGGCAGCCGCAGCTGACCCCGGGGCTCTGGAGGGTGCCGGCCCGGGGGTTGGAAGCTGTGACCAGATGCAACTCAGCCGGCCAGGTCGGGGCGCAGGCGGGCGGCATCGCGCAGGTAGGCGTGGCGCACCGGCTGCTGCTGCTCAAGCCAGGCATGGGCCAGGAGGCGGATGCAGCGGGGCAGATCTCCCGCCACGGCCATCTGCTGGCAATCGAGCAGAGCCACGCCATCCCAGCCCTGCCGGTGCCGGGCGATGGCGGCGGGGAAGATGGCATCCAGATCAGCGGTCACCGAGAAGGTGACCGAGAGCAGCTGGCTGCCTTCGAGGCTGTTGCGTTCCACCAGCGCATCGAGCAGCTCGGCCACGGCTTCGCTGATCGCTTCGCGGGTGTTGGCGCTGGCCGTGGTGGCGCCCCGAAGGGCCCGCAGTTGCGAGGTGCTCATGGGCGATGCAGCCAGAGGGGTTGACCGCTCCAGGCCAGCTCAAGGTGGAGCGCATCGCTGAGGCGGGCCAACAGGTTGCGTCCGGGAATCACACCAGCGAACCGTTTGTTGGCTTGACCGAAGGTCACAGGCCGGGTTTTCTCCACGTCGAGCTCGGCGAGCTCGCAGGCCAGGCGGCGGGCGCTCTCCTCATCCCCGAGCTGATCCACCAGGCCCAGCTCCAGGGCCTGGGCGCCGCTGAACACCCGGCCATCGGCAAAACCGCGCACCGCGCTCTCCTCCAGCCCGCGGCCTTCGGCAACGGCAGCCACGAACTGGCCGTAGCTGGAATCGATCAGGTCCTGCAGCAGCTGGCGTTCCCCGGCCGTGAGGGCGCGATCCGGCGAAAGGATGTCTTTATAGAGACCGCTTTTCACGGTTTCGAACTGCACGCCGATCCGCTCCAGCAGCCTGGAGAGGTTGTTGCCGCGCAGAATCACGCCGATCGAGCCGGTGATCGAGCCGGCATTGGCCACGATCTTCTCGGCGGCCACGCCCACATACACCCCGCCGGAGGCGGAGATGTTGCCGAAGCTGGCCACCACCCGGCAGCCCTTCTCCCGCAGCCGCTGGATGGCGGCGTGAATCTCCTGGCTGTCGCCCACGGTGCCGCCGGGGCTGTCGATGCGCAGCAGCAGCGCCGGGAATTCGCGCTGCTCCACCTCCCGCAGCGCTTTGAGCACCCGCTCCCGGGTGCCGGAGGCAATCGCCCCTTCGATGGCGATGCGCGCCAGTTTGCGGCGGGACTTGCGGCGCCAGGGCCAGACCATCGAGGCGGTGTGCAGTGGCTGGATCTTAAAAAGGAGGCTGTAGCCCGCTGGTGCTGGTGAAGGTGCGCTGGCTGCTGATGCTGTTGCCGTTTGCCCTCTGGGGCACGGCGATGGCGGCCATGAAGCCGCTGCTGCTGGAGGCCGGACCCCTGACCCTGGCCTGGATGCGGCTGCTGCCGGCCGGTGTGGTGTTGCTGCTGGCCGCCTGGCTCTGGCGCGGCAACTGGCGGGTGGACCGGCGCGATTGGCTGTGGCTGGTGCTGTTTGCCCTGGTGGATGCCACCGCCTTTCAGGCCCTGCTCGCCCGGGGCCTGGTGGGCACGGGCGCTGGATTGGGTTCGGTGTTGATCGATTCGCAGCCGCTGCTGGTGGCTCTGCTGGCCCGGAGCCTGTTTGGTGATGCGATCAATCCCGTGGGCTGGCTGGGGCTGTTGGTGGGGTTGCTCGGCATCCTCTGCCTTGGCTTACCGGCTCCACTGCTGCGCCACTGGTGGCTGATGGGGCCAGAGTTTCTGGGGGATCAGGCCTGGAGCCATGGCGAGCTCTGGATGCTTGCCGCCGCTCTGGCGATGGCCCTTGGCACCGTGATCAGCCGCTACGCCTGCCGCCACAGCGATGCGGTGGCGGTGACCGGTTGGCACATGCTGTTGGGTGCTCTGCCGCTGGTGGCCGGATCGGCCCTGCTGCCGGTGGTCAGCCCGGAAGCCCCGCCGTTTTGGCCCCACTGGAGCTTGCTGCAGTGGGGGCTGATGGCCTACGCCGCCTTGCTGGGCAGTGCCGTGGCCTATGGCCTGTTCTTCTGGTTTGCCAACCACGGCGATCTCACCAGCTTCACCTCGCTCACCTTCCTCACGCCGGTGTTTGCCTTGCTCTGCGGGGTGGTGCTGCTGGAGGAGCAGTTGGAGCCTTTGCAGTGGCTGGGGGCCGCTTTAGCCCTGGTGAGCGTGGTGCTGATCAACCGTCGTGCCCTGCTGTGGCATCCCGGTGGCGCGGCGGCTGAGGTGGTGCCATGAAGCTGTTGGTGGTGGCCACCGCCCTGGGGCCTTTGGGCAGCGGCCGCGGTGGTGGTGTGGAGCTCACCCTCGCTGGCCTGGTGGCAGGGCTGCTGCAGCGGGGGCATCGGATCACGGTGCTGGCGGCGGAAGGTTCGCAGTTGCCGGCGGATGGCGCGGCCGCAGAGCTCTGGCGTTGCGCTGGCTCGCCGCAGCCGAGCGTGCAGCACCAGGGCCGCGAAGCGCTGATCTCCATGCCAGCGGATGCGCTGCTGGCTCGCTTCTGGCGGCGGGTGCTCGCTGAGGCGCCGGCGGCAGGGTTCGATGCGGTGCTCAACCTCGGCTACGACTGGTTGCCCTTCTGGCTCACGCCCACCACGGCCCTGCCGATCTTTCATTTGGTGAGCATGGGTTCGGTGAATGCCGCCATGGATGCGGTGATCGCTGAAGTGGCTGCCTGGGATCAACGGCGACTGGCGTTCCATACCGCCAGCCAAGCGGCGGACTTTGCTCTGCCTCAGCCGCCGGTGTTGGTGGGCAATGGCTTCGATCTCACGGCTTACACGTTCTGCCCTGAGCCCGAAGCCTTGCTCGGCTGGGTGGGTCGCGTGGCGCCGGAGAAGGGCCTGGAGGATGCCGCCGCCGCTGCGGCCCGCTGCGGGCTTCCCCTGGCGGTGTGGGGCCTGGTGGAAGACGAGGCCTATGCGGCTGCGGTGCAGGCTTCGGTGCCAGCGGGCACCTTGCAATGGCGGGGGTTCCTGCCCACGGCGCAGCTGCAGGCGGAGCTGGGATCCTGCCGGGCTCTTCTCAACACACCCAAATGGAATGAGGCCTACGGCAACGTGGTGGTGGAAGCGTTGGCCTGCGGTGTGCCCGTGCTGGCCTACCGCCGCGGTGGGCCGGCCGAACTGGTGCAGCCCGGGGTGAATGGCTGGCTGGTGGATCCCGACGACGTCACGGCCCTGGCGGAGGCGGTGCAGCGGGTGGATCGCCTTGATCGCAGCGCCTGCCGCCAGTGGGTGGAGCGGCATGCCTCGCGGCAGGTGCTGGCCGAGCGCATGGAGGTCTGGCTGGAGCAGGGGCTGAAGCCGTAAGCGATAACGTCGTGCCTGACGCAGCTCGCCCTGGTGCCCCGCAGGTTCGTGTTGCCGTTGGTGCTGCTCTGCGGGCTGGCCCTGTTTGTGTGGGGGCTCGGCAGCACGGGGTTGGTGGATGAAACACCGCCTCTGTTTGCCGCCTCGGCCCGGGCGATGGCCCGCACCGGCGACTGGCTGATTCCCCGGGTGAATGGCTTGCCCCGCTACGACAAGCCGCCGCTGGTGTATTGGCTGATGGGGCTGATCTACGCCCTGCCGGGCCAGGCGCAATGGGATCCCCTTGGCAGCTGGGCCGCTCGGTTGCCCTCAGCGCTCAGCAGCGTGGGTTTGATGCTGGTGATGGCGGCCACGCTGCTGCGCTGGCCCCAGCCGCTGGCGGCCGGTCGCTGGCCTGCGCCATCGCAGCAGGCGATCACCGCGGTGAGTGCTGCGCTGGCTTTTGCGCTGTCACCGCTGGT
>VGPP01000043.1 GCA_016882585.1 Cyanobacteria bacterium M_surface_7_m2_037 | reverse complement strand
GAACTCGAGCCAGGACCGGTGTAAACGAAGGGGCTATAGAAGCTCGCGGGGCTGGTGAACGTGGATTGCTGAGCCACTGCGTCGCACGAGAAGACACAGCCTCATGCTGTCGATGCAGCGTCAGCTGATCAGCGATTTCATGGTTTCTTCATCGGCTTCCAGGTTGCTCGTCACACTGCGCACGTCGTCGAGGTCCTCGAGGGCATCCAGCAGCTTCAGGCAGCCGGCGAGGGCGGTTGGTTCATCGAGGCGGCAGGGGGTGCTGGCGATCCAGCGGTGCTCCCAGCTGCTCACGGGTAAACCCAGGCTGCGCAGGCCGTCCTGTAGGGCTTCCAGCTGCTCGAAGGCCCCCAGCACCTCGGCCCCCTCCGGATCGACCTCGTAGCCGAGCACGCTGGGGCCACCCTGTGCTTCCAGCTCCAGCAGCCGCTCGAGCAGCGCTTCTTCCTGCAGGTTGCTCTGCTCGAGGCGCACCACGCTGCGGTGTTCGAACAGATAGCCCACGCAGCCGGTTTCACCGAGGTTGCCGCCGTTCTTGCTGAAGGCCAGGCGCAGCTCCGCTGCCGTGCGGTTGCGGTTGTCGGTGAGGGCCTCGATCAGCACGGCCACACCGCTAGGGCCATAGCCCTCGTAGCGCACCTCTTCAAACGCATCAGCCCCGCCCCCTCCCTGGCCGGAGCCTTTGGCAATCGCCCGTTCGATGTTGGCGTTGGGTACCCGGGCCGCCTTGGCCTTTTCGATGGCTGTGCGCAGCTGGAAGTTGCCGGCTGGATCGGCGCCGGCTCGGGCCGCCACCATGATTTCGCGACCCAGCCGGGTGAACACCGCACCGCGTTTGGCATCCACCACGGCCTTGGTGCGTTTGATCTGGGCCCATCGGCTATGGCCGGCCATGCGCGTGCGGAGTGGAACGAAACAGCGAGATGAGGATCCGGCGTTCAGCCGGCGGCATCGAGCACCAGGCGCGGCTGCAGCTGGCCGCTGGCCTGCACCCGGGCCATGCCCGCCAGGTTGCCATCCGGGCCCACCACCACCACCGCTGTGTCGATGGGCCAGGCGGGTTCGCAGGCCTGCAGCCTTCCGCAGCGCCAGCCCGCCAAGGCTTCGGTGGTGAGCTGATGCCGTTGCAGGTGGCTCAGGGCCTCGAGGGGATCCACCAAGGCGGGCGGTGGCAGGGCCTCGAGCTGCTCCCAGCTCACGCTCTGCTCCAGCTGGAAGCCGAGGGCCTCGGTGCGCCGCAATTGGGCCAGGCAGCCGCCGCACCCCAGGGCTTCGCCCAGATCGCGGGCCAGGGAGCGGATGTAGGTGCCGGCTGAGCAGGCCACCTCCAGCTCCAGCCTCCCCAGCTCGGGATCCCAGTGCAACAGCTCCAGCCGATGCAGGCTCACGGGCCGGGCCTTGAGTTCCACCTGTTCGCCGGCGCGGGCCAGCTTGTAGGCCCGCTGGCCATTCACATGCACGGCCGACACGGCCGGTGGACGCTGCTGGATCAGACCGCGGAACGGCGCGAGCGCCGCCTCGAGCTCGCTGGCGCTCAGCGGCGGTGGCTGCTGCTGCTCCAGCACCTCGCCTTCGAGGTCGTCGCTATCGGTGCGCACCCCCAGCTGCACCACACCCCGGTAGGCCTTGTCGCCGCTGAGATAAGGCAGCAGGCGTGTGGCGGGCCCGAGGGCAATCGGCAGCACGCCGGTCACGGCGGGGTCGAGGGTTCCCCCATGGCCCACCCGCTTGAGGCCATAGGCGCGCCGCACCCGCGCTACGCAGCCGTGGGAGCTCAGGCCGGCGGGCTTATCGAGCACCAGGAAGCCGCAGGTCAAGGCAGGGGGTGTGCACTGCCTTGATGCTCCCATTGCAGATGGCCGTGATCCCGCCAGGCTTGGAAGGCCTCAGCTGCCGCTTGATGCCCCGCGGGACCCTCCCGAACGCCCTGGATCTGCCGCCTGCCGCACTGCAACGCCGGCGTGAGCTGGCCTTCCTGGTGCTGGCCGGCTTGTTCCTCGGAACGATGGGGATGCTCAACATCCTGGGGCTCACCCGCTTTCTGCAGCTGGGCAGCATCGGCTCCTGGCCGGTGGTGGTGGCGGTGGGAGCCCTGCCCTATCCGATCACCTTTCTGTGCACCGATCTGATCAGTGAGATCTGGGGCGAGGAGCGCGCCAGCCAGCTGGTGTGGGTGGGCTTGTTGCTCAACGGCTGGATCGTGGTGATCCTCTGGCTCGGTGGGGTGTTGCCCGGCCTGCCGGGCGCCCCTGACAGCACCTTCTTTGCAGTGCAGGATCTGGCCTTTGGTGCGGTGGGCGCTTCGATGGTGGCCTACATGGCGGCCCAGTTCACCGATGTGCGGCTCTTCCATTTCTGGAAGCGCGTGAGTGGGGGGCGGGCCCTGTGGCTGCGCAACAACGGCTCCACCCTGGTGAGCCAGCTGGTGGACACCACCGCGGTGGTGCTGATCAGCCACTACGCCGCCCATGTGTTGCCGGTGAAGCCCGAACTGCCGGTGCTGCCCCAGCTGGTGAGCTTCATCGCCAGCGGCTATCTGTTCAAGGTGCTGGCGGCCCTGGCCGACACCCTGCCCTTTTACGGGCTCACGGCCTGGCTGCGCCGCTGGCTGGTGGTGCCGGGAGAGGGCAGCGAATTGGATTCGGCGCTGGGTCCGGTTCTGGGCTCACCACTACGGTGAGCAGCCATGAGCCCTACCGCCACCCTCTCCCTCGATCACTTTCTCGAAGGAGGCTTTGATCTACGCCGCCAACTGGCGGATCATCTGGCATTGGAGCTGGAGGAGCTGGAGCGGCGCCTGCCCCTGGCCACCGACACGCTGGCCGCGGCTCATCCAGGCGCCTTTGATCCCAGCAAGGCCGAAGCCTTCTACGAAACCGCGGTGGGCACCGGCCACCTGCTGGAGTTGGCGGCCTGGCATCTGAGCAGCGCCGATTACATCGCCGACACCCTGCGCCTGCAGCAGCAGTTCGCCCGCGGGCAGGTGCTCGATTTCGGTGGCGGGATCGGCACCCATGCCCTGGCAGCGGCGGCACTGCCCCAGGTGGAGGCGGTGTGGTTTGTGGATCTCAACCCTGAAAACCGCCGCTTCGTGGAGGCGCGCGCTGAACGCTTCGGGCTGCAGCACAAGCTGCGCTGTTTCCGGGATCTGCACGCGCCTCAGCTGCCCAGCCAGTTCGACACGATCGTGTGCCTGGATGTGCTGGAGCATCTCAACGATCCGAGCGCGCAGCTGGAGCAGTTCGCCGCCCGCATGACGCCCTCGGCCATCGCCTTGCTGAATTGGTATTTCTTCAAGGGCTTCGCCGGCGAATACCCCTTCCATTTCGATGAGCCCCAGCTGGTGGAGCGGTTTTTCCGCACGCTGCAGGCCCGCTTCCTGGAGGTGTTTCACCCCTTCTTGATCACCACCCGGGCCTACCGGCTGCTCTGAGCCGGCACAACTCCGCACACAACAAAGCCGGCGCCTTGGCGCCGGCTTGAAGGCCTGAAGGATCAGGCAGAAGCAGGAGGCTGAACTCAGCCGATGGCCACGTTGATGCGCTTGCGGGTACGCAGGCCACGCTTGATCGTGTCGAAGCTCACCACGCCGTCCACGAGGGCGAACAGGGTGTCGTCGGCGCCGCGACCCACATTCAGGCCGGGGAGCACGGAGGTGCCGCGCTGGCGGATCAGGATCGAACCGGCGTTGACGGACTCACCGCCGTAGCGCTTCACACCGAGGCGCTTGGAGTTGGAGTCGCGGCCGTTGCGGGTGGAGCCGGTGCCTTTCTTGTGGGCCATGGTTCAGAGGAGTGTTGGGTTGAGGAACGCTGCGGCTGATCAGGCCAGGGCTTTGCCGCCCACGCTGATGGACTTCACCATCACGCGGGTCAGTTCCTGACGGTGACCGTTCTTGCGGCGGGTCTTCTTCTTGGGGCGCATCTTGTACACGATCACCTTGGGGCCGCGGCGATGCTCCATCACCTGCAGTTCCACGGTGGCGCCTTTCACGTAGGGCTGGCCCACGTTGGCGGCCTTGCCATCGTTCACCAGGAGCACGTTCTCCAGGGTGAGGGTGCTCTCGACCTCAGCGTTGATGCGGTTGAGGTCGTAGTAGCGGTTGGGCTGGACCCACACCTGGGTGCCGGAGGTCTCGACGATCGCGTAGGGACCGGTGCTGGGAGTGGTGCTCATGGCGTTAAGGGCGTGGACAGGCTGACGGCCCGAGGGGCGCTGTCATTTCGGCCTGCCGCACGGCAATCGAAAGACAAACAATGATCTTCCCCTTTTGCCCTCCGTCCCGTCAACACTGGGGGCGTTGCCAGGCCCCGATCGCGGCGCATGTCACAGCCGGCTCTCACGATTGCCTCGCTGCTGCCGGATCCGCGCGTGGAGCGGGCCTGCCGCAGCTGGTTGAAGGGCGGTCGCTACCAGCTTGAGGATCTCGGCTCCCTGGCTGATCCGATCCAGGAGCTGCAGCAGCGGCGCGAACTGTTCGATGTGGTGTTGCTGCAGCAGGGTGTGCACCCCCCCGAGGTGTACGACGCGCTGCGGCAGCAGGGGTTGCTGTTGCCGGCCGTGGTGATCGGAGAGGTGAGCGGCCGGGTGGAGTACCACGAGGCCGAGGTTCACCTGCCCCAGGACCAGCTGGAGCAGATCGCCTACAGCGTTGATGCGGCCGTGTCGCGGTTTTTGCGCCGGGGGTCGCCGGCGGCCGCGGCTGGTGGGGGCGATGGCGCTGGTGCCGACACGCCCGAGCGCTGGCGTTTGCCCAATCGCCTCAAGGGGCGCCTGGGCTACCTGGGGGTGTTTTACAAGCGCGATCCCTCGCTGTTTCTGCGCAACTTGCCCCAGGAGGAGCGCGAAGAGCTGCTGCGATCGCTCAAACGCAGCTACCGCGATGTGCTGATCGGCTACTTCCGCGACCCGGCCGCTGCCAACCAGGCGATTGAGAGCTTCGTGCACTCCGCCTTCTTCTGCGACCTGCCGATCAACAAGGTGGTGGAGCTTCACGTCGATCTGATTGACGCTTTCTGGAAGCAGCTCAAGCTGGAGGGGCACAAGAACGATTTTCTGCAGGACTACCGCCTCGCTTTGCTCGATGTCATGGCCCATCTCTGTGAGATGTACCGCCGCTCCGTACCGCCCGACTTGCCTCTCGGAGCTCCCGAATTGTCCGAGCCAGCCAGCCAGTCCCCATCTCAGGAGGTGATCTAGATGAGCCCGCGCAAGACCTACATCCTCAAGCTCTACGTGGCAGGGAATACGCCCAATTCGATGCGGGCGCTCAAGACCCTGCGCAACATTCTGGATACCGAGTTTCAGGGGGTCTACGCCCTGAAGGTGATCGACGTGCTGAAGAATCCGCAACTGGCAGAGGAAGACAAGATTCTGGCTACCCCCACCCTGGCCAAGATTCTTCCCCCGCCGGTCCGCCGCATCATCGGTGATCTCTCCGATCGTGAGCGGGTGTTGATCGGTCTTGACCTCCTCTATGAGGAGCTCAGTGATGAGGCGCTCAGTGATCCCTACGCCGAGGAGGAGGACCCGGGCGGGCTGCTCTAACCCTCGTGTTGTCGCCGGCCATCCGGCCCTCTCTGCCCCCTGTGCATTCAGTCAGATCCCTCTAGATTTCCCTCAGGCCCACACGTTCCATGCAGGACCCCTCCGCCACCAACCATGCTCTCTCCTCGGTGCAGAAGCTGCCCACCGGGATTGAGGGTTTTGATGACATCTGTCAGGGGGGTCTGCCCATTGGACGCTCCACCCTGATCAGCGGTACCTCCGGCACCGGTAAGACGGTGTTCTCCCTGAATTTTCTCTACAACGGCATCCGCCAGTTCGACGAACCGGGGATTTTCGTCACCTTTGAAGAGTCGCCGCTGGATATTCTGCGTAATGCTGCCAGTTTTGGCTGGAACCTGCAGGAGATGGTGGAGCAAGACAAGCTCTTCCTGCTCGATGCCTCCCCCGATCCGGAAGGTCAGGATGTGGCCGGCAGCTTCGATCTGTCGGGCCTGATCGAGCGCATCAATTACGCCATCCGCAAATACAAGGCCCGGAGGGTGGCGATCGATTCGATCACCGCGGTGTTTCAGCAATACGATGCTGTTTCGGTGGTGCGGCGTGAGATTTTTCGCTTGATCGCCCGGCTCAAGGAGATCGGTGTGACCACGGTGATGACCACCGAGCGCATCGATGAATACGGCCCGATCGCCCGTTATGGCGTGGAAGAGTTCGTGAGCGACAACGTGGTGATCCTGCGCAATGTGCTGGAGGGGGAGCGCCGGCGCCGCACGGTGGAAATTCTCAAGCTGCGTGGCACCACGCACATGAAGGGGGAATTCCCCTTCACGATGGGTTCCCACGGCATCAGCATCTTCCCGCTCGGGGCCATGCGCCTCACCCAGCGCAGCTCGAATGTGCGCGTGAGCTCCGGTGTGCCTCGCCTCGATGAGATGTGCGGAGGCGGCTTCTTCAAGGATTCGATCATCCTGGCCACCGGCGCCACCGGCACCGGTAAAACGCTGCTGGTGAGCAAGTTTGTGGAGAATGCCTGCGCCAATAAGGAGCGGGCGATTCTGTTTGCCTACGAAGAATCACGGGCGCAGCTGCTGCGCAATGCCACCAGTTGGGGCATTGATTTTGAGCAGATGGAGCGCGATGGCCTGCTCAAAATCATCTGTGCCTACCCCGAATCCACCGGCCTTGAGGATCACCTCCAGATCATCAAAACGGAGATTGGCCAGTTCAAGCCCTCGCGCATGGCGATCGATTCGCTCTCAGCTCTGGCCCGCGGGGTGAGCCACAACGCCTTCCGCCAGTTCGTGATCGGGGTGACCGGTTATGCCAAGCAGGAGGAGATCGCCGGCTTCTTCACGAACACCTCCGAGGAGTTCATGGGCAGCCACTCGATCACCGATTCCCACATCTCCACCATCACCGACACGATCCTGCTGCTGCAATACGTGGAGATTCGCGGTGAGATGGCCCGGGCCCTCAACGTGTTCAAGATGCGCGGTTCCTGGCACGACAAGGGCATCCGCGAATTCATGATCACGGGCAATGGCCCCGAGATCAAAGACTCCTTCTCCAACTTTGAGCGGATCATCAGCGGTGTGCCCCACCGCATCAACACCGATGAGCGCAGCGAGCTCTCGCGCATTGTGCAGGGTGTGACCAGCGACGAGCGGCTGTAATCCCCAGCTTTTAGATCAGCTCCAGGGTGCGGCTGGCTCGTTCAGCCTCCAGCCGCAGCTCACCGTCGTCGGCCTGCTCGAGCGGTAGGTCGAACCAGAAGGTGGTGCCCACACCCAGCTCGCTCGCCATGCGCACCTGGGTGCCGTGTTTCTCGAGGATGCCGCGCACAATCGAAAGGCCCAGGCCTGTGCCCACCTCGGTGTGTACGGCGTTCTCCACCCGGTAGAAGCGCTCAAAGATGCGTTGCTGGTCTTCGCGGGAGATGCCGGATCCCGTGTCGGCGATCTCCACTCGAAGGCGCGGCAGGGGTGCCGTGAGCGCGCAGGTGGGGCTGTCGCCCGTGGCTTCGGTGCTGGGGTCGATTGGGCAGGTGTCGGGCCAGGGGTAGGCCCGCAGCATCAGCCGGCCGCCGCTGGCGGTGAACTTCAAGCCGTTGCCCACCAGGTTGTCGAACACCTGCAGCAGCAGATCCCAGTTGCCCCGCACCCGCGGCAGCTGCTCGTCCACCTCCAGGGAGAGCTCCACACCCTTGTCTTGGGCATTGAGGCGGTAATTGCGCAGGGTTTGCTCCATGGCCGGGCGCAGCTCCACCGGCTCCATGCTCCAGGTGCGATCGCTCTCCAGCCGCGAGAGATCGAGCACATCGTTCACCAGGCGGGTGAGCCGATCAGTTTCGGCGTTGGCAATCGCCAGAAATTCCTTGCGGTCTTCCTCGCTCAGCTGATCGCCCAGATCGTGGAGGGTTTCCACATAGCTCTTGATGTTGAACAGCGGCGTGCGCAGTTCGTGCGACACATTGCTGATGAAACGGCTCTGGGCCGCATTCAGCTCCACCTCACGGGTGAGGTCTTGCACCGTGACGGCGATGCCCTTAAGGCTTTCGCCGCTCACATCCCGCACCGACTGCAGCACGATCCGCAGGGTGCGTGGCGGCTCCCCAAAGCTGCAGCGCACATCGCTGCTGTCGCGCTCACCGCTGAGCAGCGTTTCGAGGGGCGTTTGCAGTTCCAGGGCGAGCACCTCCGGCAGCTCATCGCCCACGAGCGCCCCTTCGAGCTTGCGGCCTTCCCAGCGGAACAGCCGGCGGGCGGTGGGGTTCACCAGCACCACGCGGCCCTCGGCATCGAGTAGCAACGCGCCATCGGCCATGGTGGCGATCAGCGACTGCTGCTTCACCTGGGCGGCGGTGAGCTCTTCGATGTTGGCTTCGTTGTAGGCCTCGAGCTGGGAGGCCATGTCGTTGAAGCCCTCCAGCAGTTCCCCCAGTTCGCCGCCCACCGGCAGGGCGATGCGGGCTTCGAAGTCGCCGCTGGCGATCGAGCGCACCCCCCGCAGCAGCTCCTTCACCGGCTGGGTGATCGTGAGGGCGTTGAACACAGCGCCAAGGATCACCAGCACCCAGATCGAGATGAACACGGCCACGGTCACCTCACGGCTGAGGGCGGCGCTGGCCAGAGCGGCCTCGTTGGGGTTGATGCCCAGGGCCAGCACCCCCAGATAGCGATCGCCCGCCACGAGCGGCACGAACACATCGGTGACCTGCCCATCGGGGCTGAGGTGCTGGCGAATCAGCGGGTTCTGGGGGCGGCGGGCCAGATCGGCCGGCAGTTCCAGCCGGCGGCTGAGCAGCAGCTCACTGCTGCCGCTGCTGCCACTGATCGGGATCCCCAGGTAGATCACACCATCGGGATCGGCGAAAAAGATGTAGCGCAGGCTCCGGCTCGATTTCCAGAAGCGTTCGGCTACCGCCGCCAGTTCGCGGTCGTTGCCCTCGGCCACCAGTGGCGTCACGTTCGCGGAGAGCAGCAGCCCCAGATCGCGGGCGAAGCGGGTGTCGCTCATGCGCACATCCGCCTGGATGCTGTTGAGGGCAAAGAAGCAGATGCCCGCCATCACCAGGCTCACCACCAGGGTGGCGGCGGCCAGCAGCTTGGTTTGCAGGCTGAATTCGGCCCACCAGCGTGCCAGCCGCTGCCGCCAGTTCAGAGGGGCGGTGCCCACACTCATCGGCTGCGCACCTGATGGCCGATGTCGCGGCGGAAGGTCATCCCTTCAAACGTCACCTGAGCCAGGCCGGTGTAAGCCCGCTCGAAGGCGTTGTCAAAGGTGTCGGCCTGGGCCACCACCGCCAGCACGCGCCCGCCGCTGGTGAGGCAACGGCCATCGGCCTGCCGTTGGGTGCCGGCATGAAACAACTGCAGGTCGCCGGAGGGTTGCAGCGCGCTGTGGATCTCATCGCCTTTGCGGATCTCGCCGGGATAGCCCTGCGCTGCCGCAATCACGCAGGCGCTGCACTGCGGGGCAATGCTCAGTGCGGGCGCCTGGTGGAGGGTGCCATTGGCGCAGGCCAGCAGCACCGCGGCCAGCTCAGGCCCCAAAAGCGGCATCAGCGTTTCGCATTCCGGATCGCCGAAGCGGCAGTTGAACTCGATCACGCTGGGGCCGTGTTCGGTGAGCATCAGGCCCGCATAGATCACCCCCTGGTAGCGGATGCCGCGGCTGTTCAAGGCCGCCAGGGTGGGCTCCAGCACCAGCTCGCGCACCTGCTCCAGCCCGGCTGCATCGAGCAGGGGGGCTGGGGCGTAGGCGCCCATGCCGCCGGTGTTCGGGCCGGTGTCGCCTTCCCCGATGCGTTTGTGGTCCTGGGCGGGGGGGAGCAGCACCATGCGCTCGCCGTCGGTGAGGGCAAACACCGACACCTCCGGGCCATGGGTTCGTTCTTCCAGCACCAGCGAAGCGCCGGCGCCGAAGCGGCCTTCGAAGATCTCCTCAATGGCGCTGCGGGCTTCCTCGAGTGTTTCGGCCACGGTGACGCCCTTGCCGGCCGCCAGACCATCGGCTTTCACCACCAGCGGCTTGCCTTGAGCTTCCAGGGCGGCCAGGGCTTCCTCACGGCTGTTGGCCTTCCAGTAGCCGGCCGTGGGTACTCCGGCCTCCACCATCAGCTGCTTGGCCCACTGTTTGCTGGCCTCCAGCTGAGCGCCGTCGGCGCCGGGGCCAAACACGGGGAAGCCGGCGGCGCGGAGCTTGTCGGCCAGGCCTGCGGCCAAGGGGGCCTCCGGACCCACCACCACCAGCTCCACCCCGTGCTCGCGGCAGACCGCCAGCAGGCCGTCGTGGTCGCTTTCAGCGATGCTGAGCTGCTGGCAGCCCTCCAGCTCCTGGGTGCCGCCGTTGCCGGGGCTCACCCACACCTGCTGCACGCCATGGCTGCGGTGGAGCGCCCAGGCCAGGGCGTTTTCGCGCCCACCGCCGCCCACCACCAACACGCGGGTTGGGCTCACTGCGGGGGCGGCGGTGCTCATGGGCCAGCGGGAAAAGGTGTCTGCTCCAGCGGACTCCCCTAGGTTGAGGCCAAGAGGACTGCCGCTGGTGCCATCCCTTCTTTACACGCCGGTGGTTCCCAGCCCGCCCCGTCTTCGGTGGCGTGCCCGATGGCGCGGGGCTTTGCCCGTGCTGGTTGGCCTGATGGCTCTGCTGGCGGCCCAGCCCGCTCCAGCCCAGGAGCTGTTCATCCTGCGGGTGATCGGCGGTTTCTTTGAGCCCAAGGCGCCGGTGCCCGAGCCTGGGCCCTCCGCTCCGCCGGTGCCCGGCAGCATGCCCGAGGCGCAATTCCAAGAGCTGCTGCAGAAGGGTGATCTGCCGGCTCTGAACCTGGCCTGTGTGGAGGCCGATGCCTTTGGCTTCACCAAACGCTTGCAACTGCTGCAAGCGCGGCTTCTGGTGATCGCCCCGGCTCCCCAGCCCTTTCAAACGGTGCTGGTGAATGCCAATGCCCTGCTCAGTTGCCGGGCGCCTGATGCGGCCCTGATCGTGCTCAACCGTTTCAGCCCCCAGCCGGGGGTGGAACGGGATCAATGGCTGGTGCAGCGCTGGCGGGCCGCCCAGGCCGGCTTGCATCACGCTCTGGCTGTGGAAACCCTGGAGCAGTTGGCCAAGGGCAACCCCGCCAGCCTGGAAACCCTGGCGCTGCCCCTCAAGCTCCGCGACGACGGATCCATCGCCACGCGCCCGGGGCTCGATGTGTACGTGGATCATCTGTTGGTGCTCGGCCGCCGCAGTGATGCCGCTGCGGCGCTGCTGGCTGGCCAGATGCCGGGGAAACCGATGGCGGAGCGGCTGAAGCAGGCGGTGGCGCTGCTCAACCAGCTGCCGCTTCAAGAGCGCGATCAGCTGCTGGAGCGGGCTCTGGATCAGGCTGCGGCGGCGGAGGCCTGGGGCCTTGCGCTCGAGCTGCTCGAACAGCAGCGGGCGTTGCTGGTGGCAGAAGGTGCGGAGGCCAGTCGGCCCCGGGAGCGGCTGGAGCGCCTCAGCCAACGGGTCGACGATGCCTACAGCGCCTGGCAGCTGGCACGGCAGGATCCTCAACAGAGCGAGCGCAGCGCCCAGCTGCAACAGCAGCTGCGCAGCCCCCGTGCCAGCGGTGGCCACGCCGCCGCACGCCTCGCACCCTCCTCCCCCGCCTCATCCCCTTCGCCGCAGCCATGACCAGCTACAGCCTTGGATCGCTGCTTTATGAGGGCAAAGCCAAGCGGGTGTTTGCCACCGATCAGGCCGATCTGGTGGCGGTGGAATACAAAGACGACGCCACCGCCTTCAACGCGCTGAAGAAGGCGCAGCTGGCTGGCAAGGGCGAGCTCAACTGCCAGATCTCAGCGCGGTTGTTCGAGCTGCTGGAGCGGCAGGGCATTGCCACCCACTACCTGGCGCTGCAGGAACCGAATTGGATGCTGGTGCGTCCGGTGCAGATCGTGCCGGTGGAGGTGGTGGTGCGCAACACGGCGTTTGGATCGCTGTGCAAGCAGATGCCGATTGAGCCCGGCACTCCCCTGGATCCACCCCTGCTCGATCTCTATTACAAAGACGATGCCTTTGGTGATCCGCTGCTCACCGATGCTCGCCTGGAGCGCCTGGGGGTGCTGACGCCGCAGCAGCGCCAGGAGCTGGAGCGGCTGGCCATGGCGGTGAATGCCTGCCTGCGCCAGTTCTTTGCCGACATAGCGCTGCAGCTGGTGGATTTCAAGATCGAGCTGGGCTTCACCGCCGATGGAGCCTTGGTGGTGGCGGATGAGATCAGCCCCGACACCTGCCGCCTGTGGGACTTGCAGGTGAGCGACGCCAGCGATCGCATCCTCGATAAAGACCGCTTCCGCCAGGACCTCGGCGGTGTGGTGGAGGCCTACGGGGAGGTTCTCAAACGGGTCCAAGGCGCCTGCCCTTCACCCCGTTTGGGCAAGTAAGTTCGGCG
>VGPP01000042.1 GCA_016882585.1 Cyanobacteria bacterium M_surface_7_m2_037 | reverse complement strand
CGATGGCACCTTCAGCCAGGAGGCTGTAGTTCTCGGTGACGGTGCCGATGAAGGGGGTCTTCGGCTTGTAGAGGTTGACGGGGACGTCGGCGTGGTGCACGGCAGCAGCAGCGGGTTTGGCGGGGGCGGCTTTGGCCGCTGGGGTCTTGGCGGCAGCAGGCGCGGGGCTGGCTGCAGGGGCGGCGGGCGCTTCGGAAGCAGCCGTGACCGAAATCACCTTGCCTCCCAGCTTGCTGATCGACTGCATCAGGCTCTGGAGCCGTGAAAAAGGCACGGTGATGCTGCGCTCAGCGTTGCGCTGCTGGGTCAGTCCATAGCCCTGCACCACCACGGTGAACACGCGCGAGTCGCTGCAGCTGGATGTTGCGGTCGAGACACGCATGAATCTCTGGAGCCCTGATGTCGCGCGCGATCATAGGGAATCTGCACGCTTCGGCTCGAGGGCGTAAGTTATGGCGCCAAAAGCGTGATCTAGCCGTTTTGCTCTCGTCGCAGCTCACGGCACCCCCCTCAGGCGCTGATCCGGCGCCGGCTGAGGCCTCAGTCGAGGTTTGCGCGCTCGACACCATCCAGCAGGAGATGGAGCGCCTCCCCGGGGGAACGCGGCGCCTGGCTGTTCGCCTGCGGCTGGATCTTGATCCCCAGTGGCTCTGGGCGGTGCTCACCGATTACGACAGCCTCAGCCGCTTCATCCCCAACCTGCAGAGCTCCCGCTTGCTTTGGCGCCGCGCCAACGTGGTGGGCCTTGAGCAGGAAGGCGCGCAAACCTTTATGGGGATGCGTTTCAAGGCCCGGGTTCAGCTCGAGCTCACCGAGCACATGGAGGAGGGTCGCCTCTCCTTTGTGATGGCCAAGGGTGATTTCCGCCGCTTTGAAGGCACCTGGCAGATCGGTGCGGAAGCTGGCGCCACCACCCTGCTCTACGAACTCACCGTGCAGGGCTGCGTGGGCATGCCCATCGGCCTGATCGAGCAACGGCTGCGCGAAGACCTGGCCGCCAATCTGCGAGCGGTGCAGCGGGAAGCGCAGCGTCGGGCGTCGGTGTTGGAAGCGTCGGCCTGAGGCGCATTCCTCCCAGTCGCATTCCTTGCGCTGATCCCGCGCGCGCAGGGCTCCGGGATCAGCACGCTGGTTGAACCAACAAAAAAGCGGCCCATTGGGCCGCTTGTGGATGAGATACCCCCAAGGGGATTCGAACCCCTGTCGCCTCCGTGAAAGGGAGGTGTCCTAGGCCTCTAGACGATGGGGGCTAGGACTCGGTGCTGGATCAACGTGTGGGCGATGCCCTTGCGCTGTCTGGCTTTTCAGCCGCGCCTCCGATGGGATGAAGTTACGGGTCGGAGGTGCCCTTCGTCAATCAGCTGGCGCTTTGGCCGTCCCACACCGGCACCGTGAAGTGGAAGCAGGCACCTTCCTCGGGCTCCGACACCACCCAGATCCGGCCGCCGTGCACCTCGGTGATCCGCCGGCACACCGAGAGGCCCACGCCGAAGCCAGAGGTGTTGGAGGAAGTCTGCGGCAGCCGCACCCGCTCCAGGAAGATCCGCTCCTGCTCATCGCGCGGGATGCCTGGGCCTGAGTCGCACACGCTCACCTGCAGCCACTGGCTGGTGCGGTGCAGGATCGTGAGGCTCACCTGGCCGCCATCGGGGGTGAACTTGAAGGCGTTCTCCAGCAGGTTGAGCAGCACCTGGCGCATGCGCCGCTGATCGGCGTACACATCCGGCAGATCGGTGGGGATATCGGTGATCAGCTCGAGGCCGCGGCCCACCCAGAGCTTCTCCAGCTCCAGGATCGCTTCGGCCGCCACCGGGCCCAGGGCCAGGCGCTGGGGATTGAACAGGGCTTCCCAGCGGGTGGTTCCCACCTCCAGCAGGTCTTTGGAGAGCTGCTCGATGTCATCGAGGCGCCGGCCGAGCACATCGCGGAAGCGGGTTTGATCGATCTGGCCGAGGTTGAGGCTCTGCAGGGCCAGCTTTGAGGCGGTGAGCGGGGTGCGCAATTCGTGGGCCACCATCCGCAGCAGCCGCTCCTGCACCCCGAGCCGCTCGATCAGGGTTTCGTTCTCCTGGCGCAGCACCAGCAGTTGATCCTCGAGCTGCAGTTCCCGCTGGGTGCGGCTGCCATCGCTCTCCGCTGGCCGAAGGCTGATCCCAAGGCCGCTCACCACCTCCAGCTGCTGCCAGCGCGGCAGCCAGTTGCGCAGCTGTTGCAGCAGGGTGTTGCCCGCGAACACCTGCTTGGGGGTGGGCTCGAGTTTGATCAGCGCCGGGGTGGCCACCAGCCGGTGCAGCTCCAGCAGCTCCGGCCGCTCGGCTGGATCGGCGATCTCCAGGGAGACGTCGAAGCCGAAATCCTGGTTTTCCAGGAAGGCCACCAGGCCCCGCAGATCGGGTGTGGCGCGGTGGTGTGGGGCGGCCACCAGCAGCAGTTTCAGGTGGCGCCGCTGCGCTCCATCACCATCGAGATGAGACGGCAGGGCGAGGCCTGCCCCCCTGCGACCGTCCCCGCGCTGCTGCGGCTGGGACGTGGCGCTGACGGGGAAGCGGCTGGGTTGAAGCTCGTCGGGGGTCTTGTCCCCTGCGGCGGGCACCTGCGCGCTGAATCTGCAGAAATTGTGGTTTCACCTTATGAGGTTTGGCAGGGCCTGCCAGCCCCGCTATGACGACTGTGATGAGACGTTGTCCAGAGGAACGCCGTGGCCTATCCACGAGAACTGGCGACGCGTGTGCATCCGGTGTCATCGCAGCCACCGGCGGCTCGTGGCAGCCGCATCCAGCTCGACACCACCCTGCGGCGTTGGTTCAATCGCAACCTCGGCTTGTGGCGGTCGCGGCGTCAGTACTTCTTTCCCGACGACGAGGTGCTGCGCGTTGACATGCTCCTGCGGGTGCAGACCTTCGAGGATCAAGCGGAATCGGAACCGCGCTATCGCATCACCTGGTGGCCTGAGAAGGAATACGACTTCTTCGACATCAAGCCCCGTTACGTGCGCGAGGGGGTGATGGATGCTTCGCTCTGCGGCCATCAGCTGCGCCGCAGCCGCGGCTATCTCTGCGGCTCCCCCACCAAGAGCCAGATCCGCCAGGCCGATGAACACGAGCTGGTGTTCGAGTCGCACTACCAGGAGTGGGACATCCTCGAGCACATCCGCCTGGTGGATCAGGACCGCTTCCGGGCGCGCTCCATCTACTCCTGGCGCGACGGCAACCTGGAATTGGCGGAGATGCACCACGAGATCCGCCTGGAACCCGCCGGCCCTCCCTTGCCGCCCGATGCCTGATGGCGATTGCCGGGTGGCGATCGGTGCTTTCTGCAGCAGGATTGGGCCACATCGCTCCTGCCGCGTGCGCTCCTCCGCTAGTCGCCTCGCCCTGCTTCTTCTGCCTCTGGCGCTCAGCTTGGCCCCCATGGCCGCTGAGGCTGCGCCGGCCTCTGAGGCCGACATGAGCCTCTACACCCGGATCGGTGCCCTGAATGTGTGCATCGCCCGCGCTGCCGGCATCGAGTTCGATAAAGCTGTGGCCGTGGCCGGCGAAACCATCGCTCAGGTGATCCAGGGCCAGCACGAGGGGGCGATCGCCCAGGTGGGCCCCAAGCCCCTCAGCATTGATGAGCTGCGCAAGGGTGCCATCAACTCCGCCGTGTTGGGTGCGGTGGAGGTGTGCCCCGATGAGGTGCCTGCCGATGTGCGCAAGAAGGTGGAGGAGGTGCTGAAAAACCGCAGCTCTGCCCCGGCGGCCAAGCCCGCTCCCGCTCCCGCCAAGAAGTAGTTCTGAGCTCAACGCTGCCCCCATGGCCACCGTTCGCCTCGCCGACTACCGGCCGGCCCCCTGCCTGATCGCCCACACCAACCTGCGCGTTGCGCTGTTTGGCGATCAAACCCTGGTGGAGGCTGAGTATCAGTTCGAGCCCAACCCCGCTGCTGCGCCCGGCCCCCTGGAGTTGCAGGGTGTGGAGCTGGAGCTGCTGGAGCTGGAGTTGAACGGTGAGCCGCTGGCGGCTGCGGCCTACACGCTGGAGCCCACCCGGCTGGTGCTGCATCAACCCCCCGCCGAGCCGTTCCGCTTGCGCAGTCGGGTGCGCATCCACCCCGAGCACAACACCAGCCTCGAGGGGCTGTACGTGAGCGGCGGGATGTTCACCACCCAGTGCGAGGCGGTGGGCTTCCGGCGCATCACCTTCCATCCCGATCGCCCGGATCTGCTCAGCCGCTTCCGGGTGCGCATCGAAGCGGATCAGGCCAGCTGCCCGGTGTTGCTCTCCAACGGCAACTGCCTCGAAACCGGCGCACTGCCGGATGGGCGTCACTATGCCGTGTGGGACGACCCCTTCCCGAAACCCTCCTATCTGTTTGCCCTGGTGGCCGGGCAGCTGGAGGAGGTGCGTGATCAATTCACCACCCGCAGCGGCCGCACGGTGCAGCTGCGCCTGCATGTGGAGCCCGGTGATGCGCCCTTCACCGCCCATGCGATGGCCTCGCTGAAGCGCTCGATGCTCTGGGATGAGCAACGCTACGGGCTCGAATACGACCTCGATGAGTTCAACATCGTGGCGGTGCGCCATTTCAACATGGGCGCGATGGAGAACAAGAGCCTCAATATCTTCAATTCCAAGCTGGTGCTCGCCGATGCGGCCACCGCCACCGATGGGGAGCTCGAGCGCATTGAAAGTGTGATCGGCCATGAATATTTCCACAACTGGACCGGCAACCGCATCACCTGCCGCGACTGGTTTCAGCTCTCGCTCAAAGAGGGCCTCACGGTGTTCCGCGATGCCAGCTTCACCTCTGATCTGCATTCCGCTGCGGTGAAGCGGATCGAGGATGTCTCGCTGCTGCGCAACACCCAGTTCCGCGAAGATGCCGGGCCAACGGCGCATCCGATTCAACCGGATCACTACCAGGCGATCGATAATTTCTACACCACCACGATCTATGAAAAAGGATCGGAGGTGATCCGCGTGCTCCACACCCTGCTGGGTGAGGAGACGTTCATGCGCGGCATGGCGCTGTATGTGAGCCGTCATGACGGCACCGCCGCCACCTGCAACGATTTCGTGCAGGCCATGCAGGATGCAGCGGAAGAGGCCTGGGCGCAGGGCACCGCCCTGCCGCGTTTTGATTTCGCGCAGTTCCGCCATTGGTACAGCCAGGCGGGCACGCCGTTGCTGCAGATCGAGCGCCATTGGGATGGCGATCAGGGCACCCTGCAACTGCACGTGCGTCAGAGCACCCCGCCCACGCCGGGGCAGCCCGAGAAGCAGCCGCTGGTGGTTCCGCTGGTGCTGGGCTTGGTGGGCCAGGCCGGTGAACCGTTGCCGGTGCGTTTGCAGGGGGAAAGTGCCGCTGAGGCTCGCTCAGCCGCTCTGGCCCATGCCTGGGGTGATGGCAGCCGGCTGCTGGTGATCGATCAGCCCGAGCAGCAGATCTGCCTGGAGGGCCTGGAGCCCCACAGCCATCCCCCGGCGCTGTCGCTGCTGCGGGGCTTCTCGGCACCGGTGAAGCTGGAGCTGCAGCGCGGCACCAATGAATTGCTGCACCTGCTCGCCTGCGACAGCGATCCCTTTGCCCGCTGGGATGCCGGCCAGGTGCTGCTGCGCCAGGCGGTGCTTGAGCGCGCGGGTGGCTCGCCCAACGATGAGCTGGAAGAAGGCCTGGTGGCGGCCTTCGAGCGCATCCTGGCGGAGGTGGGCCTCTGCGATTCCAACCGCAGCATGCTGCTGGCGCTGCCCGGCCTGCCGGAACTGGAAGATGCGGCCGTGGCCGCGGCCGGCTTCTCGGATCCTCCGGCACTGTTTCAGGCCCTGCTCGATCTGCAGCAGCGCTTCGGCAGCGAACTGGCCGAGCCGCTGGAGCACACGCTCGAGCGCTGCCGGCCCCAGTGGCTGCTGGCCTGGCCCGATGGCGTGGGTGATCGCGATCTCACGGCCACGGCCTGGAGCTGGCGGGTGGCCGCGGGCGATGTGGGCGTGCGCGCCGAGGCGGCGGCGGCCGTGGGTGGCCCCTCGATGACCCTGGCCCGGGCGGGGCTGAGGGCCCTGCAATGCCACGACACGCCCGAGCGCACGGCGGCCATGGCGGCCTTCCATGAGCGCTGGCAAGACAAGCCGGTGATCCTCGATGCCTGGTTTGCGCTGGAGGCTTCAGCCCCGTTTGGCGATGGGGTGGCCCGGGTGCAGGCGCTGCTCAAGCACCCGCGCTTCGATCCCGCCGCTCCCAATTCGATTCGGGCTGTGCTGGGCGGCTTTGCCGGCAACGTGGCGCAATTCCACAGCGCCGATGGCCGCGGCTATCGCTTCATGGCTGAGCAGATCGCCCAGCTTGATCAGCGCAATCCGATCACGGCCTCGCGCATGGCCAAGCTCTTCAGCCGCTGGCAGAGCTACGGCCCCGAGCGCAGCGCCCGCATGCGCGAAGCGCTGGAGCAGCTGGCGGCTGCGTCGCTCTCCACCAACACCCGCGAGGTGGTGGGCCAGTGCCTGGGGCAGGCCTAACGGCGGCTGCCCAGGGGTGAGGCTGGTGCGCTGAACAGGCTCTGATGCAGGCGGCCAAGCCCCTGCTTGCGGGCCTCACCGCCTTCTGGGCCGGCGTATTGGCCCCAAAGACCTTCCCAATAGAAATAGATCACGCCATGGCCGCGTTCGGCGGCCAGCCGCACCTTCTCACTCAAGGTGGGCAGCGCTGTGGTGCGGCCGCCGAAGCCGGAAAGGATGCCGATTTCCACGGGGATGCCCCAGCTGCTCGCTTTCACCAGGGCCGGTTGCTGCAGATCCCGTTCGTATCCCTTCACGGAGTAGGCGTAGTTCTGCACCACCAGCTCATCAATCAGACCTCCCAAGGCCCAGAGTTCCCAATCCTGGAGCCAGTGGTTGTAAGCGAAGCGAAAGGGGCCGGGTGAAAGGCTCACGTAGGGGCTGCCTTGTCCGCTGCGCTTGAGCGTGGCCCGCAGCTCCCGCAACAGGCTGCTCAGCTGCTTGCGCCGCCACACCATCCAGGTGCGATCGGTGTGGTTGTCGGGTGGTTGAACCCTGTTCTCTCGTTCGTAGAGGGCGCGGGTGTAGGGGTCGTAGCCCAGTTCCACAGGCCAGGCGAAGTGGTCATCGAGCTGGATGCCATCCACCTTGCAGCGCTGCACGATCTCACCGATCAAGCCAAGGAAGCGCTCGCGCACCCCGGGGTGGGCGGGGTTGAGCCACACCATCTGTTTGCCGTGCATGGTCATGGTGCTGGTGCCATCGCGTTTCTGCAGCACCCACTCCGGGTTCTGGCGCACCACCTCCGCCTCGGCCGGCTCCATCAGGCCGTACTCAAACCAGGGAATCACCCGCAGGCCGCGGCGGTGGGCGGCGCTCGTCATCAGGCAGATGGGGTCGTGGCGCGCGCCCGATTGCACCAACGCCGGCTCGATCGGCGCCCAGCGGCTGCGGTGAAAGGTGGTGCCGCGGCTCCACACGTTGGGATAGAGCGTGTTGAAGCCGGCCTCGGCCAGCTCGCCCACAGCCCGCTCGATGCGTTGGGGCTGGTAGTAGAGGGGGCTCGGGCTGTTGGTGAGCCACACCCCCACCCTCCGCGTGTCAGCCCAGGCCGCTGCCGGCAGGAGGCTGAGCAGCGCGGCGGCAATCCACGCGCGGCGCCGGCCTTTGGGCCTGAGGCGGCTTTGGCTCAACGGAACATCGAGCTCACGGAGCTCTCATCGTGGATGCGCCAGATGGCTTCGCCCAGCATGTTGGCCACCGAGAGCACCTGCAGCTGCGGGAAGCGGCGATCGGCTGGCAGGGGGATCGAGTTGGTCACGATCACCTCCTCAAACAGCCCCGGTGCCGAGAGGCGTTCGATGGCAGGCCCTGAAAACACGGGGTGGGTGGCGCAGGCCAGCACGCGGGTGGCGCCGTTCTCGCGCAGCAGGCGGGCACCAGCGCAGATCGTGCCGCCGGTATCGATCATGTCGTCGATCAGGATCGCCGTCTTGCCGGCCACATCGCCAATCACCGTGAGGCTTTCGGCCACGTTGTGACCGGAGCGGCGCTTATCGATGATCGCCAGGGGCGCATCCTTCATCTGCTTGGCGAAAGCCCGGGCCCGGGCCACACCACCCACATCGGGTGACACCACTACCACATCACCGAAATCGCGGCCGGCCAGGTAATCCACCAGCACAGGTGAGCCGTAGATGTGGTCGCAGGGGATGTCGAAATAGCCCTGGATCTGAGCGGAGTGCAGGTCCATCGCCAGCACCCGGTCCACCCCCGACACGGTGAGCAGGTTGGCCACCAGCTTGGCGGTGATCGATTCGCGGCCGGCGGTTTTGCGGTCGGCGCGGGCGTAGCCGTAGTAGGGGATCACCGCGGTGATCTGGCGGGCTGAGGCCCGCTTGCAGGCATCCACCATCACCAGCAGCTCCATCAGGTGATCGTTCACCGGAGCGCAGGTGGGCTGGATCAGGAACACGTCGCAGCCGCGGATCGATTCCTGGATCTGGATGTAGAGCTCACCGTCGGCGAAGCGCTTGATCACGCGCGGGCCGTCGGGCACGCCGAGGTAGGCGCCGATCTCCCGGGCCAGGGCCTGATTGGCGGTGCCGCTGAACAGCCGCAGCCGCCGGGTGTCGTGGCCCACGTGCGCCTGATCGACCCGTTCTGCGGTCAGGAAACTGGTCACGGCGGCCGCTGGCGCGAACGGTGGAACCCCGATCGTAGAAGCCACCCGGAACCCTGGCCGCGCCCGATCGATGACAGAGCCCTCCACCAGCGCTGAGATCCTCCGGCCCGCCTGGCCTTCCGCCGGCCTGGTGCTGCTGGCTCCCGGCGGCGTGAGCCCTGGCGATGGGGCGCGGCTGGCGGGTGCGCTCGGCTTGCGGCCGCTGGCCCTTGCTCCCGATCAGCAGGGCGATCCGGATGGGGCATTGGCCTGGCTCGGCGCCGCGGCCCCGGGCTGGTTGCTGCCCCTGGGCCTCGATCCCGGCGCGGAGCTGGCGCAGCCCGGTTGCTGGAGTGAGGCCCTGGGGGCCTGGCGGCAGCCTGTGCTGCTGCAGCTGCCTGCAGCCGAGGCAGGCTCCGGCTTGGCTCGGGCTTACACGGCGTTGCTCACAGCTGCTGGGGTGCCTTTGGTGGGCTTGCTGCAGCTGGGAGGGCCTTGGCTGCCAGAGCAGCGACGCGTGGATGGCCTGCCCTGGCTGGGCTGGCTACCGGCCGAAGCCCCGCTTGGCGGCAGCCCGGATGAGGAGGCGAGAGAAGCTCTCCGCCTGCATCTGCTGGCCCGCTGGCAGCTCAGTTCGGCCAGGGCCGCTGAGCCCGCGCATCCAACGCCCTGAGTGGGCTGTTCGGCTGCAGCGGTGGCTTGAGGGGCAGGGTGCGGAGTTCGAGCCGCTCGCCAGGCCTCAAGGCCACGGCCAGCAGGCTGAGGGCTTCACTGCGGGTGAGGTTGGTGTCCACCTGCCCCTGCAGCTGCTGGAGCAGATCGGGCAGCTGCTGCAGCTGTTGGCGTTGGGCCATCTGGCGCAACACGCTCTCCACCGCCATCTGCTGGCGGTCGCGTCGACGCTCCTCGCCATTGGCCTCATCGCGGAAGCGCAGCAGTTGCTCCACCTGCTGGCCATCCATCACCTGCAGGCCGCCCTCCAGCCGGATCGTGTACTTCTGCGTTTTGTCGGTGTAACGCATGCTCCGATCGGGTGAGAGCTCCACCCGGCCGATGCCATCCACCAGGTCGCGCAAGGCGGCCCTGGGCAGCACCACATAGCGATCGGGCTGCGTTTGCGGGAGACCCACCAGCTGCGCCGCAGCGCCAGCCACCAGCGCTGGCCCGCCCCGTTTGTAGAGGCTCCCTAGGGCCACAGGTTGCTTGTCGCCGGGCAGCTGCACGGCCGCTTCCACCGGCAGGCTGAGCAGCTGAAGCGGCCCCTCAGGGTTCACCTGCACCAGCAGCAGTGCATCGCTATCGGCGGGTTTGGCGGTGGTGCCGGCATCGAGCTGATCGGCGTCGGAGCCGATCAAGAGCACGCTGATGGCCCGCCCGGGTGGTTGAGCCAGATCAGCGGCGCTGGGCGGGCCCTGATCGCGCACGCTGCGATCGCCCTCGGGCCAGATCACCCCCAACAGTGCCAGGCTGCTGGCCAGGCCCAGGCCAGCGGCCAGCAGGCGTAGGGCAGCCCGCTCACGCGTGCGGCGCTGCGGGCGTGGCTGGGCGGGAGCCAAAGCGAAGGGGCCATCAACAATCCCTCCACTTTGACCGAGCTGCGCCGCTTTGCTGCCCTGACGTCTGGCGCGCTCGATAGGTTGTGCAGCCAGACACCACGCTCCGGCCGGCTCCGTTGACTTCCGCCGCTACCCCCCCGCACGAGCGCGCCAAGCCCCTGGCCAAGGGCAGCGTGTATCCCGCCAAGGACCTCTGCAGCCAGTGCGGCCTCTGCGACAGCCGCTGGGTGGCCTATGTGAAGGACAGCTGCGCCTTCCTCAATCAGCGTTTTGAGGCGATGGAAACGGCCGCCCACGGCCGCAGCCGCGACCTCGACAACGAGGACGAGCTCTATTTCGGTGTGCAGCAGCGCATGCTCACCGCCCGGCTGCAGCAGCCGATCGCCGGTGCCCAGTGGACCGGCATTGTGAGCCGCATCGGCGTGCGCGCGCTGGAAACCGGCCTGGTGGATGCGGTGCTGTGCGTGGGCCAGAGCGAGGAGGATCGCTTCACGCCGGTGCCGCGGCTGGCCCGCACCCCTGAGGAGGTGCTCAGCGCCCGGGTGAACAAACCCACCCTCTCGCCGAATCTTGAGGTGCTGGAGCAGCTGCCCGGCAGTGGGATCAAGAAGCTGTTGGCGATCGGCGTGGGCTGCCAGATCCAGGCGCTGCGGGCCGTGCAGTCCACCCTGCCGCTGGATGAACTGTTCGTTCTCGGCCTGCCCTGCGTCGACAACGTGTCGCGCCAGGGGTTGCAGACCTTCCTCGAGAGCACGGTGAGCTCACCCGACACGGTGGTGCACTACGAGTTCATGCAGGACTTCCGCATCCACTTCCGCCACAGCGATGGGCGCGAAGAAACGGTGCCGTTCTTTGGGCTCGACACGCCCACGCTCAAGGACGTGTTCGCCCCCAGCTGCCTCAGCTGCTTCGACTACACCAATGCCGGCGCCGATCTGGTGGTGGGCTACATGGGGGCGACATTCGGGCGCCAGTGGCTCACGGTGCGCAACCCCAAGGGCCAGCAGCTGCTGGATCTCGTCGAGGCCGAGCTAGATACGGCTCCTGTGACCAGCGCCGGTCAGCGCCAGGCGGCGGTGCAGCAGGGCATCGAGGCCTACGACAAGGCGGTGAAGCTGCCGATCTGGCTGGCCAACCTGATCGGTTTCTTCGTGGAGCGCTTCGGCCCGAAGGGCCTCGAATACGGCCGCTTCTCCATCGATTCCCACTTCACCCGCAACGCCCTGTGGCTGCGCCGCAATCACCCTGACAAGGTGGAAGAGCACATCCCGGCCTTCGCGCGCCGGATCATCAGCCGTTATCGGCTTCCGGATTGATGCGACGGGCCGGCGTTCTGCTTCATCCCACGGCCCTGCCCGGCTCGCCGGTGTGCGGCACCTTGGGGGCAGCGGCGCACCAGTGGCTCGATCTGCTGGTGGATCACGGCATCAAGGCGTGGCAGCTGCTGCCCCTGGCGCCGCCCGATTCCCTCGGATCGCCTTACAGCTCCCCCAGCAGCTTCGCGCTGAATGGCTGGCTGCTCGATGGCGAGCAGCTGGTGGTGGCGGGACTGCTGGAACCGGCGGATCTCGATGCGTTGCCCCAGGGCGGTGATCCGGCTCACTTGGATCTGGAGCGAGCGGATCAGCGCGCCGACCTGCTCGCGGCAGCCCTGTTGCGGCGTTACCCCCGCTGGAATGCCGCCCTGAAAGAGCGCTTCGCCAGCTGGCGCACAGCGCAGAGCAGCTGGTTGGTGGATCACTGCCGCTTCTGGGTGTTGCGGCGCCGCCACAACGCTCAGCCCTGGTGGCAGTGGCCGCGGCCGCTGGCGCGGCGGCAGGGTGCGGCGCTACGCGCTCTCGATGCCGAGGCTGAGGCTGAACTGCTCCAAGAGGCGCTGCTGCAGTGGCAGCTGCAGGAGCAGTGGCAGGCGCTGCTGGATCACGCCCGCTCCCGCGGCATCCAGGTGATCGGTGATGTGCCCTTCTATGTCGCCCACGACAGCGCCGATGTCTGGAGTCATCGGCGCCTGTTCTCTGCGGCTGCCGATGGCCGCTTGAGCATGCAGAGCGGGGTGCCGCCTGATTACTTCTCGGCCACCGGTCAGTTGTGGGGAACGCCGGTGTATCGCTGGCCGCTGCACCGGCTCACCCGTTTTCGCTGGTGGTTGCGGCGGCTGGAGCGTCAGCTGAGCCTGGTGGATCTGCTCCGCCTCGATCACTTCCGTGCCCTGGAAGCCGCCTGGTGCGTGCCCGGGGCTGATTCCACCGCTGAGCACGGATCCTGGCGGCCATCGCCGGGTGGCAGCCTGCTGCGCCGCTTGAGCCGCCGCTACCGCGGCCAGCAGCTGCCGTTGATTGCCGAAGATCTCGGCGTGATTACCCCCGGCGTTGAGCAGTTGCGTGATGGCTACGCGCTGCCGGGGATGAAGATCCTCCAGTTCGCCTTTGATGGCGATCCCGAGAACCCCTACCTGCCTGCGAACTACAAGGGCTGCAACTGGTGCGTGTACACCGGCACCCACGACAACGCCACCTGCATCGGCTGGTGGCAGCAGCTCAGCGACCAGCAGCGGCACCAGGTGGAGCAGTTGCTCGGGCCGGTGACGGCTCC
>VGPP01000041.1 GCA_016882585.1 Cyanobacteria bacterium M_surface_7_m2_037 | reverse complement strand
GCGGCACCGGCTGGATCCAAGTTGGAGAAGGCCTCCACCAAGCGATCCACGTAGTGCTCGGCCCGCTTGGGCGACATCCAGGCGTGGGGATTGGGCTTGCCGGCGGCCACATCCCCTTCAATCAGCAACGGCTGCATGCCCTGGCTGAGCGTCACGCTCGGCAACGTGCCCGATGAGGCCACGAAGCGATCGGCCCAGCGCTCCAGACCCAGGCCGTTCTGCACGATCATGCTGGCGCCTTGAGCAGCTTCAAGATCGCTGGGGGTGGGCTCGTAGCCATGCACCTCGGCGCCGGGCTTGGTGATCGAGCGCACCTCCAGGCGATCACCCGCCACCTGCCGAGCTAGATCGGCCAGCACCGTGAAGGTGGTGAGCACCACAGGCTTGCCCGTGGCTGCAGCGGGGTCGTTCTTGGCGCGGCGCTCTGGGGTCGCGCAGCCCACGAGCAGGGCCGATAGCAGCGCTGCGACCCAGCGGGAACGATTGCCGAATGCTCGAGCAGAGCAGGATGCAGCAACTGGAGCCAAGCCCGGAACAATCTCAGGTTCAACCCTAAGGAGATCGCCGCTGCAGCGAAGCGTGCTTGGCCCCGATCGTGCGCAGGATTAAGCCTGCTGATTGCTCACCCAGTGCGTGGCCGCCTTCTGGGTATGCCAGGCCTGCAGCAGTTGCTTGGCGAGATGGCGCAATTGCTCAGGATCAGCCGTGGCATCGATCGCGCGGCTGAAGCGCTCGATCTCGAACTGTTGGCCAATGGAGAGTTCAACACCACCAGACAGATCGGAATGCATGAGCCACACCGTTCAGGGCTCAAGCAACGTAATCATTTGATGCGTTTGACCCGTAACAACGGCAACCAACCCAGCCGCTGATCAGCACTTCAACGCAAGCCATCCGTGCTGCACGGTGATGCAGCCCATCAGCGCTGACTCGGATATTTCTGGCCGAGACGCCAAAGTTCGTTGCTGGTTTGACCCGGCTCCACAGCACGCAACTTGCACACCAGGTTGAACACATCCTGCTGCGACAGCTCACCATCCTCCTGCCATTTCAAGCTGGCAGGCTGAAGCGAACGCTCCGGTGTGGAGGGCGGATGCTCGGACACGACGCAAATCGGTTGGTTGGCGCAACGCTAAGGACTTCGAGCGCTGCTGCAGCCGCATTGCGACAGCTGAATCAGGAAGATTTTGTAAACGTGTGACGCTTGTTACGCGCCAGGCTGATCACTGGGCGACTCGACAGCCCCAGCCAGATCTTGCAGGAGCATCAACACCGCCACGCCCATCAGGGCCAAGGCCGTGCCGGCATGCTCATCACCCACCAGCTCCAGGGTGCGAGCAGCGCTCAGGTGTTGGCTCCAGCTCAAACGCATGGACGGCTCCTGCGGTTCTGTACTCCTAACGGATTCACAGAGCGGCCACGCGCAATGCCGCAGCGTTTTACAAACAGTCACCGTTTGAGATCGCTGACCTGCCCCCTGGCCGGGTAACCACCGCTACGCCCGCCAAGGCGATGCTCCATACGGTGGCTGGGTCCCATCGCCGTTGATCGATGGCCCCGATCGAACTCACCCTGAATCAATCCTTTGAGGTGGAGCGCCTCAAACGCGAGATCGATGCCCAGACCGATGCCGAGGCCCTGCGCCACCTGGCGAAGGATCTGCTCAAAGCCTGGTTCAGCGAACAAGCCAACACCCATCAGGCGATCAAAGCCCAATTCGGCAGCTGAGCCCTCAGGCCAGGGATCGGCCCTTCCAGGTCCATCCGCGGCCGGTGAGGGTGCGCCAAACGGATGTCGGGCCGATGGCACCCACCAACAGGCCGCCGGCCCCCATCAACCACCAGAACCGCATCGGAACCTGAAATTGGCTGCGGCTCCAGAGCCGCAGCAGCAGCTGAAGCGTGATGCCCAGGGCTGCCAGGGCAATGAGCGCCAGCCACCAGCTTTGCTGCAGCGGCATCACCTGCAGCAGCACCAGGCCTGAACCGAGCAGCAGCCAGGGGCCGCTGAACATCAGCACCACCACGGCCGCTGCCCCCAGAGCCTTGCTCACACTGGAATCGAGGCCAAGAAACCAGTTCTTGCTCCAGCCTTCCCAGAGGGCGGCCAGATTGGGATACATCCTGAGCTCCAGCGCATCCAGCCCCAGCAGGTAACGGAGGCGCAGGCCCTGGCTCTTGATCCGGCGGGCTAGGGCGAGGTCTTCGACCACCTCAGCAGCCAGGGCCCGGTGGCCGCCGATCTGCGCATAGGCGGCGCGGCGAAACAACATGAACGGCCCAGCCGCAAAGGCCACTGGGCTGGCGGGATCATTGGCGGCCTCGATCGGAAAACCCAGGCCCAGCAGGCTGGCCATGATCGGCTGCACCATCCACTCCGCCAGGCAGGTGCAGGCCAGGCGCGGCGCCAGGCTGAGCAAATCGGCCTGATCGCTGTTGGCCTGTGCCAGCGCGCGGCGGAGGGCGTCGGGCTGCAGACGCACGTCGGCATCGATGAACAGCAGCCAATCGCTGTGGATCTGTTCAGCGGCTTGGCTGCAGGCCCAGTTTTTGCCAACCCAGCGCTGATCTGTGGGTCTGGGGCCGGCCTGCAGCAGCGCAAAGCGCTCGGGCGGGCAACCGCTTGCCGCAGCCGTGGCCGTTGCCAATGCCGCGGTGGCATCGGTGGACGCGTCATCCACCACCACCACTCGCCAGTCGGCGCAGGGGGAATCAGAGGCCAGCACATGGCTAAGGCAGGCCTCGATGTTGCCGGCTTCGTTGTAGGCAGGAATCACCACGGTGAGGGATTCCGCGGGAAGCTGAGGCTGGCTTGGCAACGGCTGCAGCCGGGGCGCCACGGCAAACACGCGCTGCAGGCCGGCCAACAGGATCAAGAGGCCCAGGCAGGCCGCTGCAGCGGTGGCCACCAGCAGGGCCGCTGGGAGCGGAATGCTTGCCAGATCGATCACGCCAAGCTCCGCAACAGGCTCAGCAGAGCATCGCGGGGCCGATCTGGCATGGCCGGCGGCCTGGGCTCTGGCGGATGCAACAGCGGCGCCAGGCTGCTGAGCCCCAGCATCACGAACGAGAACGCACCGAGCAGCGCCAGCAGCCGCAGCCCCAACGGCCGGCCGCGATCCACGGGCCAATCGCCGTCATCAGGCTCAGGTGGATGCCAGCGCTTCATGCAAAGCCGCGATACTGCGCACCGATTGCACGTCTTACCTACCCGATGACCCGCACCATCGCCGTGAGCGGCGCCTCGGGCAAAACCGGTTTCCGGATCGCGGAAGAACTGCTGCGGGTGGGCGATCAGCCGCGCTTGCTGCTGCGCCCGGATTCGGTGGTGCCTGCTTCCCTGGCACAATGCGAGCAACACCGGCTGCAGCTCAGTGATCGCGTAGCCCTCGATGCCGCGCTCACGGGCTGCGATGGCCTGGTGATCGCCACCGGGGCCCGGCCTTCGGTGGATCTCACCGGCCCGATGCGGGTGGATGCCTGGGGCGTGCAGCACCAGGTGGAGAGCTGTGAGCGGCTGGGCATCCGGCGCGTGGTGCTGGTGAGCTCGCTCTGCGCCGGCCGCTGGCGCCATCCGCTCAACCTGTTCGGCCTGATCCTGGTGTGGAAGCGCATTGGCGAGCAGAGCCTCGAGCGCAGCGGCCTCGATTGGACCGTGATCCGCCCCGGCGGGCTTTCGGAACGGGAGACGGAGCTCGATCAGGAGGGAATCCGCTACAGCAACGCCGACCAGCAAGAGAGCGATTCGATCCCACGCCGGCTGGTCGCCCGCTGCTGCGTGGAAGCCCTGAACACGCCGGCCTCGATCGGGCGGATCCTGGAGGTCACCAGTTCAACGGAGCTGCAGCCGATCAGCCTGGCCAGCGCACTGGAGACCCTTCCACAGGTCGCCTAGGCTGAATTAACACTTTGTAAAATCGGCATGCAAACCGACTACAGCACCGCCATCACAGCCATGGTGGTGATCGGACTGGCCCTCACGGGTGGTGTGCTGTTTGTGCTCAGCCGTCCGAGCGATCTCGACAAGTCGAAGCCATGATTTGTGCCATGAACTGATGCGAGGCGGCGATCGCCTGCTCCAGATTGGCGCTCTCGCTCAGGCCGGAGCGCTTGGTGGGCTTGAAGCTGTGGTCTCCATCGGCAATCCAGTGCAGCTGCACCGCTGAGCTCAGTTCGTACGACTCCACTTCGGCGCGGCGGCCAAAGCTGTCGCGTTCGCCCTGCACCACCAGCACGGGCTGCGTGAAGGTTTGGAGGTGATCGATCCGGAGGCTGTCTGGCTTACCGGGCGGATGGAATGGATAGCCCAAGCAAAGGCACCCCAGCACGGCAGCGGCCTGAGCTTGCTCCTCGAGCACCAGGCTGGCCATGCGGCCACCCATCGATTTGCCGCCGATGAACAGCGGCCCCTCGCTTGCTGCGGCAGCCACCTGATCGCGCCAGCTCTGCAGCAGCACCGGCTGCCGATCCGGAGCCCGGCGCTTGCCGCTCAGGCGCGCCTGGGCCATGTAGGGAAATTCAAAACGCACCACCCGCCAGCCCAGGCCCGCCAGACCGCAGGCCACGGTCTGCATGAACGGGCTGTCCATCGGCGCGCCAGCGCCGTGGGCCAGCAGCAGCGTGGCGGGGGCCGAAGCCGGCCCATCGATCAGCTGCAATGAAGAGGGCTGGAGGTTTTCTGGCATCGCTGCATTAAAAAACCCCCGCCGCAGCGGGGGTGCCAACTGGGCTGAGCAGCCCAGCCGAGGGATCAGCCAATCGCCGGAGCGGTGAGGGCCACGGGGATCGACTGGGTGGCTGCCAGATCGAGGGGGAAGTTGTGAGCGTTGCGCTCGTGCATCACTTCCATACCCAGGTTGGCGCGGTTCAGCACATCAGCCCAGGTGTTCACCACCTTGCCCTGGGAATCCAGGATCGACTGGTTGAAGTTGAACCCGTTCAGGTTGAACGCCATGGTGCTGATGCCCATGGAGGTGAACCAGATCCCCACCACAGGCCAGGCACCCAGGAAGAAGTGCAGGCTGCGGCTGTTGTTGAAGCTGGCGTATTGGAAGATCAGGCGACCGAAGTAACCGTGGGCAGCCACGATGTTGTAGGTCTCTTCCTCTTGGCCGAACTTGTAGCCGTAGTTCTGGCTTTCGGTTTCAGTGGTTTCACGCACCAGGGAGGAGGTGACCAGCGAACCGTGCATGGCGGAGAACAGGGAGCCACCGAACACACCAGCCACACCAAGCATGTGGAAGGGGTGCATCAGGATGTTGTGCTCAGCCTGGAACACCAACATGAAGTTGAAGGTGCCGCTGATGCCCAGGGGCATGCCATCGGAGAAGGAACCCTGACCAAAGGGATACACCAGGAACACAGCCATGGCTGCCGACAGCGGAGCGCTGTAAGCCACGCAGATCCAGGGGCGCATGCCCAGGCGGTAGGAGAGCTCCCACTGACGGCCCATGTAGCAGGAGATGCCGATCAGGAAGTGGAACACCACCAGCTGATAAGGACCGCCGTTGTAGAGCCACTCATCGAGAGAGGCCGCTTCCCAGATGGGGTAGAAGTGCAGACCGATGGCGTTGCTGCTGGGAATCACAGCGCCGGAAATGATGTTGTTGCCGTAGATGAGAGATCCGGCAACGGGCTCACGGATGCCGTCGATGTCAACGGCAGGAGCCGCGATGAAGGCAACGATGAAGCAGATGGTGGCCGACAGCAGGGTCGGGATCATCAGCACACCGAACCAACCCACATAAATGCGGTTATCGGTGCTGGTGACCCACTCACAGAATTGTGACCAGGAGCTGGAGCGGCCGCTGCGAAGAGCAGTGGTCATGAATCAGCAGACTCTCTCGAGCCAGATGAAAGGAGCGCCACAGATGCGGCACGGCCACGCTACGGAGCCCGAGAAAAAATTCTCGGAAGCAAAAATTAAGTTCGCCAGACCTCAAGCAACTTCATGAAGCACTTCATGAACGCTTCATGAAGTTGTTCGCTGCGCCGATGCTTGCAAGGCGCGTGTTCACGCAGCAGACGGTGAAGCCTTCAGGGCGCCAGCGGCGCCGCTCTGCTGCAACCACTGCTGGGCCTGTTGCAGGAAACCGGCCCAATCCAGCTTTTCCTCCTCCGCGGCCCGGGCCACCAGCAGCGGGGCCTGCTGTTGGAGCAGCAGCTCCAGCTCCGCCTCAGGAACGCCAACAGCCAACGCCATGTAATCGGCCATCGCCCGCCCCACCACGCGCGTGAGATAGGCGGCGCTGAGGGCCTGGAGCGCACCGCCCACCAGCCAGGTGGCGCCATGCAACTTCACCAGTGCAGCCAGGCCCTGGCTGCTCCACTCCACAACCCCCAGCGCCAGGCAGGCCTTGGCCAGATGCAGTGCTGCCGCCTGAAGCTGCTCCAGCGACCAGGGGGAATCCCACAGGCGGGCCATCTCCTGCAACATCAGCCCATTAGCGGCCGCCAGCACCAGCAGATCCAGGCTGGGCACCGGGGCCACCACCACGCCGGCGGCAACGGTCCACTGGGTGCGTTGGATCAACTGCTGCCACTGGCGGCGGCGCAACGTTTCCAGCGCCAGCTGCCAGCTGGCGTGCAGTTCCTCCAGGCAGCGCTGCTGGGTGAGGCGCAACCGCTGCGGCCCAAGGGCAGCAAAAGCCTGAGCCAGAGGCTGCAGATCAGCCCCGCAGGCCTCGTTGAGCTCGGGCGACCAGGGCCAGCACTGCTGCCGCAGGCATTCGGGGAGTTGCTGCTGGAGCTGTTGCATGGCCAGGCTCACATCCCCTTCAGGCCGATCCACCAGCAGCAGCACCTGCTGCCCCTTCGGCAACGCTTCCAGCCAGCGCAGATCGGCCGCGGAGAGCGGCAGGCAGAGGCGATACACGATCAGATCGCAACGCCGAAAGGCATCGGGCCACTGCCAGAGCGCGCTGCTCGGCGGCAGAGGCTCGCTGCGCAGAACCCGCAGCGGCAAGGGCGAACGGCAGTGCTGGAGGAGTTGCGCCTCCTGGTCTTCCGTCCAAGCGCAGCGGCCCACCAGGGCAACCTGCAGGTGCGATTCGCCCAGGCGCTGGCGCAGCTGCTCCAGCTGCGCTTGGCGCTGCTGCTGCTCCAGCGGATCCGCATCCGGCTCAAGCCGCTCAAAACTGTCCAGCACGCTCTGGCAGCGCTCCAGCCAGCCCTCCACGCTGGTGGGCAAGGCCCGCCCCGAGGGACGCAAACGGCCGCTCAACAGCCAGAAGCCAGCGGCCGCGGCGCTGAGGCTGATCACCGAAGAGAGAGCGCCATGGCTGCTCTCAAGCAGGATCGCGCCACCACCCAAGCCAGCGGCCAGGGGCCAGTAGCGACGCAGCTGCGGCAGCAGCCCGGCCGTGAACAGGGGCGATGAAGGGATCAACGGCTGCAGGGTTCTGCGGATGCGCCGGATCTCTTTAGCTCAGCTGGTGTGCACTGCCCAGACCCAATACCTTGGGTGCACGGTTGTGAGCCTGCCGGGCCATGGGAGTCGCCAGCACGGATCAGGCAGCGTCAACCGCCGTGCTGCAGCGCGATGACAACCGCGGTGCGGTGAAGCGCGTGCTGCTGGTCGCGCTGGCCGTGAACGTGTCGATGACCCTGCTCAAGCTGGTGATTGGCCTGCTCACGGGATCTCTGGCGGTGCTGGCCGATGCGATGCACAGCGCCACCGATGGCTTGAGCAGCCTGCTGGGCCTGATCACCAATGGGCTGTCGGATCCGAAGCCGGATCGTGATCACCCCTACGGCCACGACAAATACGAAGGTCTCGGTGCCCTCGCGATCGCGGGGTTCATCCTGTTCACCGCGTTTGAAATTCTCAAAACATCGCTGGAGCGCATCGCCGCTGGCCTGCCACCGCTGCGCCTCGATGGCCAAGACCTGCTGTTGCTGTTGATCGTGCTCGGCTGCAACCTGCTCCTGGCGGGCTACGAACGCAGCGAGGGCAGACGCCTGGGCAGCCAGCTGCTGCTGGCCGATGCCAAACACACCACCAGCGACATCTGGACCACGGTGGTGGTGCTGATTGGCCTGGCGGGTGTGTTGACCCTGGGCATCAACTGGCTCGATGTGGCCATGGCCGTGCCGCTCTGCGTGCTGCTGGTGCGGGCCTGCTGGCAAGTGCTCAAGAGCAACCTGCCCTGGCTGGTGGATCAGATCGCCATCGCACCCGAGGCCATCCACGAGGTGGCCATGGCCGTGCCCGGTGTGTTGAACGTGCACGACATCGCCAGCCGGGGGGTGTTGGGTCAGCGGGTGTTCATCGAGCTCCACATGGTGGTGGACGCCAACGACCTCCCCACGGCGCACCGCATCACCGAGCTGGTGGAGGAGCATCTCGATGCGCGCTTCGGCCCGGTGCGATGCACCATTCATCTGGAACCGCGGGAATACGCCATCGCCGACATCACCTTCCGCGGCACCCATGGCTGAGCTGCTTGTGGCGCTGACGCCGCGGTTGCAGGGTCAGGTGGATTCCCTGCTTCAGATCCAGCAGCAGCAGCAGCGGTGGCACGGCGCGCTGCCGGTGCTGCTGCTCGATCGCTGCTGGCTGCAGCTGCAGCGGGTGGGCGTGGAAGAGCTGGCCCGGGCACTCCCCCCCGACAGCACCGGTGACGCCCCAGAACTGGTGATGTTCCGCGCCTGGCGGCAGCAGGGCCTCGATCCCCTCCAGGCCCAGGAGCGCATCTGGCAGGAATTCGGCCGCGAGAGCTGCAGCCTGGCGCTGCGGCGCTTCTGGCAGGCCCAGGAGCGCGGCCACCATGGCTGGACCCTCAGCGCTTATCTGCAACTGCTGGAGCGCTACCGCCAATTGCTGGAGGCGGATGGCCCCACACCCATTCCCCTGCTCGTGCTCGCCCGTGAAGGCAACGCCGAACACCACCGGCTGCACTGGTGCTGGCCCTGACCACCAGCCATAGGGCACACTTGCGCCTGACTGTTCAGGTGTGCGGCCATGGCCGACGGCGATTTCCAACCCAGCTCGAACGAACGCTTCCGCGGCGACCGTGGCCCCCGCCAAGGCGGTGGATCCCGTGATGGTGGTGGCCGCGAAGCCGGTGGCTTCCGCATCCGCCTCAGCGATAACGAAATGCGTGCCGCCCGCGCTGTTCAGGAGGCCTTCGGCCTGCGCTCCACCGTGGCGGCCCTGGGCCTATCGATCCGCACCGTGGCCCAGCTCCTGGACGAGGGCAAGCTCGATGAGGTGGTGGCTCAGCACCGCGCCAGTGGCGGCGGTCGCCCCGCTGGCGATCGCCGTGGTCCCCGCCCCGAGCGCGGTGAGCGCCCCGCCTCCAGCCGTCCCAACCCCTTCGCGCGGCCGGCTAAACCCGTAACAGCGGCACCGGACGTGGTTGCCGAAGCCGAGGAGCCCGCCGATGTGGCCCCTGAGGCTGCCACCAGCGAAGTGGAACCTGACACCCAGTCCACCGAAGCCGCAGCGGCTGAAGCCTGATCGCCCAAGGCGGGTTCGCCGGATCGGCCTCAAGGCAGAATCCGGCGACTCGCCAGCGATCACAGATGTCAAGGGCCCGGGTTCTCTCAGGGGTTCAACCAACCGGATCGCTGCACCTGGGCAACTGGCTCGGCGCCATCCGTAACTGGGTGGATCTGCAGGAGAGCCACGACACCTTTTTCTGTGTGGTGGACCTGCATGCCATCACCGTTCCCCACAACCCCGAGCAGCTGGCGGCCGACACCCGCAGCACGGCTGCGCTCTATCTGGCCTGCGGCATTGATCCGGCCAAGGCCACGGTGTTTGTGCAGAGCCATGTGCCGGCCCACAGCGAGCTGTGCTGGCTGCTCAACTGCGTCACCCCCCTGAACTGGCTGGAGCGGATGATCCAGTTCAAGGAAAAGGCTGTGAAGCAGGGCGATCAGGTGTCGGTGGGGCTGTTGGATTACCCGGTGCTGATGGCCGCCGACATCCTTCTTTATGACGCCGATCTGGTGCCCGTGGGCGAAGACCAGAAGCAGCATCTGGAGCTGGCCCGCGACATCGCCCAGCAACGCATCAATGCCCGCTTCGCTCCCAAGGATGCCGATGGCGAGCCGATCCCGGTGCTGAAGGTGCCGGAGCCGCTGATCCTCAAGGAAGGCGCCCGCGTGATGAGCCTCACCGATGGCCGCAGCAAGATGAGCAAAAGCGATCCCAACGAGGGCTCGCGCATCAACCTGCTCGACCCCCCTGAGCTGATCACCAAGAAGGTGAAGCGGGCCAAAACCGACCCGATCATGGGCCTCGAGTTCGGCAATCCCGAGCGACCCGAAACCGACAACCTGCTGGGCCTCTACGCCCTGCTCAGCGGCAAAGGGCGCGAAGCGGCGGCCAGCGAATGCGGATCCATGGGCTGGGGCAGCTTCAAACCGCTGCTGGCGGAGGTGCTGGTGGAAGCGCTGCGGCCGATCCAGGAGCGCTACCGCGACCTGAACAACGACCCCGCCGAACTCGACCGTGTGCTCCGCGAGGGCCGAGAGCGCGCCAACGCGGTGGCCGACAGCACCCTCGAGCGCACCCGCCAGGCCCTCGGCTTCCTGCCCGCAACAGCGTGATCAATCCTGAAGGAAACATAAAGACGGCTGATTGATCACGTAGCCGCCGGCGCAACCAGCACACAGCCCTCTCGGTAGTCGCAGCCAGGTCTCGCCCCGGAGGCCTGGCGCTGAGCACATCTGCGTCTCATTTGTCCAGCTCGGTTGGGATGGGCTCGTGCCGACCCATCGCTGGGCTGCAGGCTGCCCAGACCTTGTTGGCTTGCCCTTGCGTCTGCGTCGTCATCTGCCATCCGCCTCCCGCCCGGCCCCTGCATCCGCGGCTGCCACAGCCCTGGGGCTGCTGCTTCTGGCCGCAGGGCCCCTGGTCTCCCCGTCGCAGGGACGCCAGCAACAGAGCGAGGGAGCCCAGGCTGGTGATCCACGGCACGCCTCCGCCAGCCGCAACGGCAGCTACACGATCACGCCGCAACGGCGCGCTCTGCTCAACACCATCCGCTACGCCGAAGGCACGTGGAAGCAGGGCCAGGAGGGCTACCGCACCCTCTACGGCGGAGGGCGGTTCAGCAGCCTGGAGCGCCACCCGGAGATTGTGGTGGTGAAGCGCTACACCAGTGCCGCCGCAGGGGCGTACCAATTCCTGCCCGGAACCTGGAGTGAAGCGGCACGCAAACTGCAGCTCGAAAGTTTTGAGCCCAGCAGCCAGGACCAGGCGGCGCTTTACCTGGTGGACCGCCGCGGCATGCTCGATCACATCGATCAGCAGGGACTCACCCGCGAAGCCATGGCCGTACTGGCCCGTGAATGGGCCTCGTTTCCCACCCTCGCCGGCCGCAGCGCCTATGGCCAACCGGTGAAGCGGGCCGATGAGCTGCAGCGCTTCTACAGCAGCAATCTCAAGGCCCTGGCGGCTCAGGCCTGAGGTTCGGCGTCGCCGCGTCCATCCGGTGGCAGAACCACACCGGCGATGCGCAGCATCGAGGAGAGGTTCCACACGCGCATCATCAGGCGATGCCAGGGCGCCATGGCATCCATATCCACAGCCATCGGCGTGCTGCAGGCTGCGCGCAGAGCACGCGTGGCGGCAATGGCCTGCAGCGCCTCTTCGAGCTTCTGCCGCAGCACCTGCTGCTCGGAAGCCGGCAGCAGCGCATCGGGTGTGAGCTCCAGCAGCACCAAGCCGCGCTGGAACCAGAAGCTGAAATCGTCGAACAACGACTGCAGCAACTGATCCAGCAGCTGAGCTGGCTCTGAATCCGGTTCAGAGGGCGAGGGCGGGAGGGAAGGATCCATTGGCTGCAGGGTAGGAATCAGCCCAAATGCCCTGCGTAGGATCAGGGTTGCTACCCCACCGCCGTGACCGCGACCCGCCCTGCCGCCTCCAGTTCAACCGGCAGCGTCGCAACCACTACGGCAGCTGAAACGGCCAGCGGCGAGGCGGTGCAGACCGCTCCGATCCACCTGCCGAAAACCAGCGAAAGCGAGCAGCTGCTGCGCATCCGCCATTCGATGAGCCACGTGATGGCCATGGCGGTTCAGCGCCTGTTTCCGAAAGCGCAGGTCACGATCGGGCCTTGGACCGAGAACGGCTTCTACTACGACTTCGACAATCCGGATCCCTTCACCGAGGCCGATCTCAAGGCCATCAAGAAGGAGATGATCAAGATCATCAACAAGAAGCTGCCGCTCGAGCGCATCGAGGTGAGCCGCGCCGAGGCGGAAACCAAGATCAAGGCCCAGAACGAGCCCTACAAGCTGGAAATCCTGGCGGGGATCCAGGAGCCGATCACGCTCTACACCCTTGGTGAGGAGTGGTGGGATCTCTGCGCCGGCCCGCACGTGGCCAACACCAGCGAGCTCAACGCCAAGGCCTTTGAACTCGAGAGCGTGGCCGGGGCCTACTGGCGCGGCGATGAGAACAATGCCCAGCTGCAGCGCATCTACGGCACCGCCTGGGAAACCCCCGAGCAGCTGGCTGAATACAAGCGCCGCCAGGAGGAAGCCAAGCGCCGCGATCACCGGCGCATCGGCACCGATCTCGATCTGTTCTCGATCGAGGATGAGGCTGGGGCCGGCCTGGTGTTCTGGCACCCCCGCGGCGCCCGCATGCGCCTGCTGATCGAAAACCTCTGGCGCGAACTGCACTTCGCCGCCGGCTACGAGCTGCTCTACACGCCGCACGTGGCCGACATCAGCCTCTGGAAAACCTCCGGCCACCTCGACTTCTACAGCGAGAGCATGTTTGGCCCGATGCAGGTGGATGAGCGGGAATACCAGCTCAAGCCGATGAACTGCCCGTTCCACGTGCTCACCTACGCCAGCACGTTGCGGAGCTACCGCGAGC
>VGPP01000040.1 GCA_016882585.1 Cyanobacteria bacterium M_surface_7_m2_037 | reverse complement strand
GATTCTGCTGCTCTGGTCTGCCGCAATCCTGCTGTTGTTCCACCATCTCGGCGGTGTCCCCCTGCGCGACTGGGATGAGGCCTTGGTGGCACGGGTGGCTGAAGAGATCAGCCTGCGGCCCTTTCCCGGCAACCTGCTGCCCAGCCTGTGGGGCGAGCCCTACCTCAACAAACCGCCGCTGTTGCATGCGCTGATGGGCCTGGCCATCAGTGTCTGGCGCCACAGCGCTGGCAGCGAAGGAATCCGGCAGGTTCCACCGGAGTGGCTGGTGCGCGCCATTCCGGCGCTGGGCTCCAGCTTGATCGTGCCCTTGGTGGCCTTGGTGCAGGCACGCCTGCGGCCAGGCGATCGGCTGGCTGCGCTCTGCACAGCCGCGGTGGCGCTCACCCTGCTGCCGCTGATGCGCCATGGTCGCCTGGCGATGCTGGATGGCAGCTTGATCAGCGCCATGGCGCTGCAATGGTGGGCTTTACTCAGCCTGCCACCCGAGCCTTCAGCCCCCCAACAACGCCAGTGGGGGTTGATCGCTGGTGTGGCTGGCTCGGCGATTCTGCTGCTCAAGGCACCGGCAAGCCTGCCGTTGCTGGCAGGGGCTTGTCTGCTGCTGGCCTGGGAGCGGCGCTGGGCACTGCGGCAATGGCTGCCTGTACTCCTCTGGATCGTGATCGGCCTGCTGCCAGGGCTGCTCTGGCATGGATGGCATCTGCTGGAGCGCGGGCCCGACGCCCTCGCCATGTGGGGCCATCAGGGCCTAGCGCGGGTGGTGAGCTCCATCGAGGGGCACAGCGGCGGCTGGATGGTGCCGGTGCTTGAGGTGCTTGAAGGGGGATGGCCCTGGCTGGCGCTCTGGCCGCTGGCGATGCTGATGGCCCTGCAACAGTGCCGCAGCCGCTGGGGCTACTGGTGTCTAGGCCTCACCCTGCTCACCGCGGCGGCGGTGCTGCCGCTGCGCACCCAACTTCCCTGGTACAGCCACCTGCTCTGGCCCTCGTTCACCTTGAGCGTGGGGCCTCTGCTGGCGCAGCTGATCCACCGCGGCAAGCCCGAAAACGCCCTCACCAACCGGCTGCTGCTGGCCGTGCCCTGGTTCTGGCTCCTGGCGGGCGCCGCACTGATGGCCGTGCACGGGCAGCTCGGCGCGCCAGCGGCGATAACGCTCCCCGCCGCACTGGCCCTGCTACTGGGTGGCAGCCTGCTGCTCACACCGCAACTGCGCTGGCGGCAATGGGGTGCGGCGGCCTTGGTGGCCTTGCTCTGGGTGGCCCTGTTTGAGCTGTTCGCCAGTCCCATCTGGCTCTGGGAATTGAGCGAGCAATGGAGCGTGCAGCCCGCTGCAGCCTGGCTGAAGCCACTCGCCAGCGCAGGGGGGCCGCCTCCCCTGCTGCTTCAGGAGGACGAGCGCCCCAGCCTGAGCTGGTACGTAGGGCAGGAAACCAACACCGGCTCGAGGGCGCGGCGCCAACTGCGCCTCAGCGACGCAGAACAGCTGGTGCTGAGCGCCAGCGATCCCAGCAGGGGCCAACGGACCTGCAGCGTGATCGCGAAGGCAACCCCAAGCGCCCCCCAGGGGCCGGATCTCTATCGCTGCCCATCACGTTGAGGCCCTCACGAGTTCCTCACGGGAGCCTGCATACGTTGAAAAGGTTCTCCGGAGACGTTCCATGTCCCGCGACCGTCAACGCAATCACCGCGACCGCGATCATCGCCGCGAGCGCCACGATGACCACAAGGGTCGCCGCCGTTCAATGAATGCATCAGTGGACAGCTTCAGCGACGACCCGATCATCTCGGGTGGTGAATCCGGGCGCTATGAGCGTGATCACGATGACCGCGATCACTCCAGCGGCTACGACGATCACCATGGCTATGGCCACGAGGTGTATCACGACGACGCGGAGTATGCGCTGGGTGGATCATCCATCGACCACCACGAGAGCGACCACGACTCCGATCGTTTCAGCCTGATCGCAGACACCGATCCACTGGCCTGATACTCGGCTGCGAGCGCGCCTAAGTTACCGCCATCGTTCTGGCAAGCACCCTGGCTGGCCATGCCCTGGTCACACCTGGCTAGCGGTGGGAGCCGGCAAGTGGATCGGCGGGCGAATCAGCGAGAAAGTGCTCTACCGCCTCAGTGGCGGGCTGTTTATCGCCTTTGCGCTGGTGTCACTCCAACAAGCCCTGACTTAAACCATGGGACGCACGGTTCCCTACCAACCCTCGCTGCTGCGGTTGTTGCACGGCATCACCGCCATCCTGGTGCCGCTGGCCTGGCTGAGTGGCCTGGTGGTGCTCGCCAACCACGACAGGCGCTGGTTCCGCCTTCCGCTTGCCGTGCCAGGCGAGTGGATCGACATCCACGGCACATTCGGCGCGCTGCTTTGGCCGGTGGCGCTGTTGTTTGTGCTGTACGCGATCAGCATCGGCCGGGGCCGCCTACGCCAGCCCGCCAATGCCGCTGCACTGATTGGGTTGCTGTTGGCCGTGAGCAGCGGCAAGTTGATGCAGGAAGACTGGCTGCGCACAGGCCAACTCGACCACCTGGCTTACCACCTGCATCTGCTCGCCTGGATGCTGATTACTGGCGCCGTGGTCTGGCACCTCGGCTCGGTGTTGCGTCGCGGAGGCATCCGCTTCGCCGCCTCGATGGCCCAGCTGCATGTGCGCGAGAACGACGGCCCACGCCACTGGGGCGCGCAGCTGCTGAAGCGCCACTAAGCGCACTCAGGGCGCCCATGGCAGCGAAGGGAACAACTCACCTTGCACCGCACTGGCCCGGGGGCGCTTGCGCACACGAGTCACAGGCGGCGCTACCACCGGCAGCGAAGGTGGCAGTGGCGGCAGCGGCTGCATGGATCCGACTGGCCAGATCACATCCACGGCACGGAATACGGCATACGGAGAGGCGACAGCCATCAACCCCGGAGCAAAGTACACCTGTACTAGCCGGTCCACCGAAGGGTGTCAACGGCTCCCACGCCAACCACAGCGACCGGCAGCAGAATGAACACCCAAAGCTTCCGCGCGAACCAAGACCGCATGCGACTGGCCTTGCTGTGGAAAGCCCTCGCCTACCGGGTGATTGCGATCGCCTTTACGGCACTGTTCATCGGCATCAAGCAATCGATCGAGATCCATATCGGCCTCACGCTGCTCTATTACGTGTTCGATCTGGTCTGGGAGCGAGCGAGACCCCACCGGGCAACCAGGCAGCACACCCAAGATCCAGAACCATGAACAGGGGCTGACACCACCAGATGTGGCGACTAGCGTCCAGCACATCACCAGTGGTGGAGCCTCCCCGTGTCGGATCTCTCCCGCGCCCGCCTGGGCCGCATCGACCCTCACGCCCTGGCGGAGCTGCTGCGCCTCAGCCCTGATCAGAGAGCCCAGCTGCTTCACACCCTGCGAACCACACCACAGGCCCTGCATCCCGACGGCACCGTGCCCGTTGAGGTGGGGCTGGGCATCAGCACCCGCCTCCGCTCTGCCACCTGAATCGCTGCAGCCAGCGCCGCCAGAACACCGGGCGCATCTGGGCCGCCGCGTCCCGCGCATCGGCGCAGGTGGAACAGAGCACCTGCCCCTTCACGCGCCGGTAGTGCTGGGTTGAGCGCTCGATGAATGTGCCGCAGCCCTTGCAGGGAAAGATCGGGCTCATCGACAAAACGCCGTCCTAGCCAGGCGGAAACCGTCGCACTGTTCAGCCGGAACGAAGGCGAAGGCCGCGATCGCCGAACCTCCCAAAGGGCCGCGTTGATGCGCTCACACGAATTTGGCTACCCCGCACCCAAAAGGCTTCACGATCCGTTACGGTTGTTGAAACGTTCCGTAACGTCTCATGTCCGACTCCACCTCCCGCTTCGGTTTCGTTGGCTTCGCCGAAACCTGGAACGGCCGCCTCGCCATGCTCGGCTTCGTGATCGGCCTCGGCACCGAGCTGCTCACCGGCCAGGGCATCCTCTCCCAGATCGGCCTGGGCTGAAGCCATGACCAACAGCCCTGCCAACGACAAGTGGTACTGGGATCGCGCCACACAGCAGATCCATATGGAGCAGCTGAAGCGCGTTGAACTGTTCAACGGCCGCGCCGCCATGCTCGGCATCGTGATCGGCATCATCACCGAGGGCCTCACTGGCGCCGGGATTGCCCATCAGATCGGCCTCGGCGCTCTGGTGGACGGTTATGCCGCCTGCCGCACCCAGTTCCTGCCGTTCTGCTTCTGAAGCTCTGAGCGATCAGCTCTCCGCTGTCAGCTCTGAGCACGAGCCCCAGGCCCAAAGCCTGGGGCTTTTTTGATGCCCAATCAGGAGAGATACCAGCGCAACAGCGCCACCACTTGGCCGGCAGGGCCATGGCCGGTGAGACATTCACCGATCAAGGCCGCTGCAAAACCCAGCATCGCCACCCGCCCATTGAGCCGCTCCACTCCCGCCAACGCCTTGGTGTTCCAGGGGCGGCGGGTGGTGAGACCTTCACCGAAGGCTTCAAGCGGCTCGTAAACGAAATCCTGTTTGGGCATCATCAACGGGGGCAGCCGTTTTGCACGGGCTTGCCGGCAAAACGATCGGCCACCCAAGCTACGCAGTAAGGCTCAGGCATGGCGGCTCATCACGGCACCCTGCTTGCAGGCGGCCACAATGACCAACCCTGCCGATCCCCGTGGACACCTCACAACTGCGCGCCCTGTTCACCAAGCCCTACGGAGCCCCCGCTCCAACAGAGCAGCAATGGCGTGATGCCTACAGCGAAACGGTGGTGTTTGAAGACCCCACCCAGAAACAACAGGGGCTTGAGGCGTATCTGGCTGCTCAGGAAGGATTGCTGCGCCGCTGCGATGATGTGTTTCTGGAGCCCGGAGCCATCGCCATCGACGGCAACACGGCCTTCGTGGAATGGACGATGGGCCTGAAGATCAAGGGAATTGAGTTTATTTATCCCGGCGCAACGCGTCTTTTGTTCAACGACTCGGGCAAGATCGTTGATCACCGCGACTATTTCGATTTCGTGGGCCCCACGTTTGAACCTGTTCCTGTGGTGGGCAACTTCGTGCGTTGGCTCTACAAACGCTTCGTGAACTGACCGGTTAGCCGAGGCAACACTGGGCGCTGCAAGGCACAAAAAAGCCCCGCAATGCGGGGCTTGCGCGTCAGCTCTGGCAGCCGATCACTTCTGGTAGCGAATACCGCGATAGGCAAGAGCTGGATGCTGCTGGGGAGCAGCCTGCTTGTTCTGCTCGTACTTCTGGCCGCGATAGGTGAGGGTCATGGTCGTTGTCCACAGGCAAGCCCAGGTCCCCGTTCCATGGCCTGGATCGAACTGCGCCTCGCAGATGCGAGGTGAACGTTTTGGTAGCGGTTGCTACCTCCACACTGTGCGCCCGAGCGAGCATGGCTGGCGTTCGCGCCGCTACCAAGCGCCCGCTTGACGCCAAGAAGCACGCATTTCGTAACGTTGTCACCGATGACCCCCAAGCCAACCGCGATGAAACTGCCCGAGGGATGGCGCGTCTGGGCCCTGGTGATCGCCCTCAATGCGGCCGCTGGCTACCTCTGGTTCCTGGATCGCAACATGGAGGCGCCGATGACCCACAGCGGCATCGGCGCCTGGCTGCGCTCGCTGGGGATCTGAAGCGCGCTCAGCCCGAGGTGATCAGATTGACCACCGCCGAGATCACGGTGGAATAGAATAAGAAACTGACAACCGAGTGAAATAACACCACGCGCCTCACAGAGCTGTCTTCAAGATTGGTGTCGCTCATCGCATAGGTGAGACCCACAGCGTAAGAAACATACAGAAAATCGGTAAATTCCGGCTCATCCGAACCTGCAAACACAAAGCCCTGGGGATTAGGACCATCGGCCGATGGCACGGGATTGAGACTGAAATACTTCTTGGCATAATAAATGGCAAAGCCATTGTGCATTTGCAGCCACACCGCAAACAGAGAGGCGAAATAGATCAACGTGCGCCATTCCTGCGGCAACACCGAGTCGCCGCTGTGCACATCACGCACGCAGAGGCTGAGGAGGCCCACGCTGATAAACGTGAAGATCACGGTGCGCTCGAGCAGCAGAGCCCGGCTCGGCAGCCAACGGCCAAAGATCTCGCGCGTCTCGCGAGCGTTCACGCGAAACGATTCCAGAAAATAGATCGTTTGGTCAAACACGATCGCCGCCAGAAACCCAATTGGAAAGGCCTCTCTCAAGCGGATTGGCTCGATCAGCACGAGGGTGACCACGATCCCCACGGACAGGGCGCGCAGGAAGCGACTGCTATCGCGGAAACAGGCTGGATGAGATGCACTCACGGCACAATCGCCTCGCGAGCGGCACACTAACCAGCATGACCTCTCCTGCCACCCCTGCTGAAGTGATCCAAGCCCTCCAGCAGGGCAATGAACGCTTCCGCGAGGCGCGATCCATCCACCCCCATGCCAGCCAAGCTCGGTTGCACGAGCTGGAGACGGGCCAAACACCCCAGGCAGCCGTGCTCACCTGCTCAGATTCACGCGTGGCTGTTGAGCTGTTGTTTGACAGCGGTTTTGGTGATTTGTTTGTGATCCGCAACGCCGGCAACGCCTCCACACCCGGCAGCCTGGCCTCCGTTGAATATGCGGTGGAGGCCCTGAATGTGCCGGTGGTGTTGGTGATGAGCCACTCCGGTTGCGGAGCGGTGGGGGCCGCCTGCTCTCCCGAGCACTTGCTCACGCCCACCCTGATGGATCACGTGGGTCACATCCGCAACGGGCTCAAAGCCGGTGGTCTGGCGTTCATCCCCCCGGTGGATCTTTCCGCGGCATACAACTTGCATTCGAAAATCACCGCACGCGAGCTGATCAACACAAGTGCCTTGTTGAGAGAGCGTATCCAAAGCGGCCAGCTTGAGGTGCATGCGGCCTGTTTTGAGCTGCACACCCTCGCCGTTACGTGGCTGGGAGTGGAGACCGGGGCTTGATCCGGCTCACCAGTTGACGGCGACTCCAACTGCTGGCCCAATCAATCTTGCGGCCCACCGAAGCGCCCAATCGGGTGCCCAGGCGAGCGCCCCAGTCCTGGCCACCACTGAGACCTCGGCCCAAGCCACCCATCACCGTTTCAGTGATCCGCTCACCGGCTTGATCCTCACCAAGCCTCACCAGCCAACTCAGCCGGCCAACCCCCTTGGCGCGGCCATGGTTCTGAATCAGGTCTTCCACGGCTTGGCCGGCCACGATGGAGCCCAGGGTCATCCCGGCCACGGCTCCGGCGGGCCCAGCCAAGGCTGCACCAATGGCGCCACCGGTGCTCCAACCAGCCTCCTCGCCAAGCTTGCCGCCAATCTTGCGGATGGAGATGGCCCCCAGATCCCCCTTGCGCAAGGGGCTTTCGCCATCGGCAAGCTCGCCGCCGGCCACCGATCCCACCACCGACCCCACCACAGCTCCTGCGGCACCTGCCACCAATCCGGCGCGCGGTCCAAGCAACCAAGCCCCAAGCACTCCCGCGCCTGTGCCCAGCACCACCTGGCCCACCGTGGCTCCCACGATGTTTCCGCCGATCTGGCGGGTCATGCGTTCCCAGGCTGAATCGGGTGCATGGTCGTGGCGGCGCTGATCCACCAGCCCGCAGCCGAGATCGGCGAGCGCCAGCTGCCAGCGCAGTTCAGAGCAGCCGCTGGCGAGCTCAATCACCACACTGCAGCTGGAGTGCCGCCATTGCACAGCCCGCACCCAGGCCTGCCCCGAAAGCGCCGCCACCAGATCCTCCACAAGCGAGGCCGGCTGATCCGCGGGGTAGCGCAAGCGCAGTCTCTGCGCTGTGGCGTGCATCAACTCACAAGGCAAGGCGTCCACCTGGGGCTCCCGATCGATGTGCCGACACGCACACCATGCTGCTCAATCCCAAGCGGAATGGAAGCGAGTGCCGCCAGCGAGCGTTACTCTTCGGGCGAAACATCCACTCTGATTCGTCATGCTGGAGCTCGAGACTCTGCTGGCCTTCGGTCTCGGTGCCGGACTGATGGCTCTGGCCCCTGTGGTGGCCGCCGTGGCAGGTAAAGACAGCAAGATCACAGGCGCCGTGAGCGGCACCGGACGCAGCATCACCAAACAGGGCCTCAAACTCGGCCTGGTGGTGGCCGACAAAACCTCCAACGCCGTGAAGGGCATCGGCCGCGGCCTCGCCGAGGTGGGCGAGAGCTTCACCGATGTGCTCGCCGAAGCACGCGCCGATCTGGCTCAGCCCAGCAAAGCGGCCAAGTGAGCCAATCCGGAGCCGTGAGCGCACTGGCCATTCGCCATCAGCTACCCCATCGGCTCCGGCTCCACTGCTCCACTGAAATCAGCGCCGCTCAGCTGGAGCTGATCGGCAACCAACTGGAGCTGATCCATCCCGGCGCGCAGGTGCGGGCTACGGCTCATCGCCGCGGGGTGGTGATCAGCCATCACCCTCACGAGGTGATCTGCCCGGCTTTGGCGGCGGATCTTCTGCAAGCTGCCTTGAATGCCCAGCAGCTGCATGGTCCGGCGGTGCCACCCACGCCATTGGAGCTGTGGCTGGGGGAAACCAGGCAAGGATCCATCAAGGTGCTGATGGCGTTGGCGGTCGCGGGCTGGGTCCTTCCGATCCTGCCTGGCACGCCGTTTTTTCTGATGGCTTGGTGGCTGGGTTGGAGGCCAGAGACGTCAGAGGAAGCGCAACTCGAGCCAGCCGCTCTCCAGCCGAGCACCTGAGCAGGTTTTGCCCGCCAGGCTGGCAGGCACATTCACCAGCCGCCGCTGCCCACCCACGAGCAATACCACGGTGGTGCCGATCTGCTGCACGTCGAGTTCTGCCTTGATCACACCGGGCAAGGGCATCCTCAGGGTGCCTGCGGCTGCATCCACACACACCTCCAGCCCAGTTGCCTCGAGGTGCAGCAGGGCTGCCACAGCGTCTGAAGCAAAGGGATAGGCGAGCTCGACGCCGGGGAATTGCGCGGGCCACCAATCGGGCCGTTGCGCCAACACCGCTGCGGCCGCCGGGCCATGCAAGCCCAGGCGCGTGGGCATGAAACCCCGCGCGCTGAGGCAGCTCAACCGCTGCCGCAACAGCTCGGCCTTGGGCCCAGCGCACTCCAACGCCAGGCTCAATTGCCATGGCCCCCCGGGGGCGAGCAAAGCCGCCATGTGCTCCAGCCGGCTGCGCCAGCGCGGATCCAATCGCAGGCTTGCGGAGGATGGCAAGCGCAGGCGCAGCACCAACTCCAGGCTGGCCAGGGATTGGCGGGTCTGATCCCACCAGTCCAACAGGGGCTCCAACAGGGTTTCCACCAGGGCGGGCCCGGTGCGAGCCAACTCCAGCAATGCCAGGGCCTCAGCCGGCGCGGGCAGCAGCACCGTGAGATCAGCCCCCTGCTGCAGCGCTTCTGCGAGCACCAAACAGCGCAGAAGCATGTCAACCCCAGGTAGGGGCGGGATCAACAGGGGCTGCAAGGCCTGCAGCTCCAGCAGTTGCAACCAGTCGCCCAGGCGCGGCTCCAACTGCTGCCAAAGCGCGAGCGCATCCGGAACGGCGCTGTAGGTGCGCAGCTCACCGTCGAACTCCACCCCCGCAAGCTGCGAGAGCCACTGCTCGCCACTGAGATCCAGCACAGCAGCGCGAGGTTGCGCGGCAACAAGCCCACAGGCGAGGGAGGGCAGGTCGGCGCTCACAAAGTGCAAACCCAATCCCGGTAAATCCATTGACAATGACTGGATTGCTGATGTGAGCCGCGATGCAGCATCAGAGCTGCAGATTCTCTTTACAGTGCATTTAATCCTGGCAAGTCACCACCCCATGTTCGAGTTCGAAACCGTCCTCGCCTTTGGGGTTGGCGCCAGTCTCGTGGCCCTCGCCCCGATGGTGCGCCGCATGGGCAACCACCAGCTCGGCGATTCCATGAGCAGCGTGGGCAAATCCATGGCCAAGAGCGGCATCAAGGTGGGCGTCACCGTGGCTGGTGTGGCTGGCACGGCCGCCCGCAACGTGGCCCGCACCGCAGCGGAAGCCGCCGAATCACTCGTGGATCTGGTGGCTGAAGCCAAGTCCGAGATGGACGAGACCGCCAATGCCGCGGAGGCCAGTGCTGCGGCTAACGAGAAGGCGATCACGAAGGTGAAGGTCGAGTGAGGGCGTCAACGCTCCCTGCCTGTCGCTGATCCCTTCTCCTGCTCCTGCCGTGCTCGCTGAAACGCATCGTCCACCTCACCTCTCGGTTGTACCCGTTGCGCGGGCAGGCCAATCGGCTGTGGGGTACACCGTGGAGCAGGTGCTGCACCACAGCTCACGGCGCGTGCGCTTCCGCGTGGGCGGCAGCAGCAGCAGCTGGCCGAAGCTGGAGCAGGCCCTGAGCCAGGCCAGCGAGGTGAAGCATGTCCGCCTCAACAGCGTGGCCGGATGCTGCGTGGTGGAATTCGAGCGTCAGGCCGGAATTGATCCCCTGCAATGGCTCAAACAGCTGCCTGGCGCGCTGCCAGCCCTCGAACAGCTGGCCGCCAAACCCAGTGGCAAAGCGGCCGCCAAACCTACGGCCAGCGCGGCTGAAGGGGAAGACGACGAGAGCTTTGTTCCGAGCCGAATCATCCTGCCGGTGAGCTCCTTGGCCCTGGCCCTGTTGGCCGGACCGCTGGCACTGCCGCCCCTGGCGGTGGCCGGCTTCATTTTGGTCTCGGCTCATCTGAGCTTCAAGCGCGCCTGGCAGGGGCTGAAGGAAGAGCGCAAGATCAACGTCGACTTCCTTGACTCCCTGGCGGTGACCCTCCACAGCCTGGAGGGCTTCCTGCTGGGCCCGGCGATGATGATCACGATGATCGAGGGCGGCGAGGCGGTGCGCGACGCCACCCAGCGCATCGCCCATTCGGCCAACACGGATCTGCTCGCCAGCCTGCAGACCGATGTGCGCCTCTTGGTGGATGGCACTGAGGTGATCGTGCCGAGCACCAGCCTGCAGGCGGGCGATCGCATCGCGCTCTTCCCCGGCGATCAGATCCCCGTGGATGGCCGCATCGAGAGCGGCGAGGGCTCGCTGGATGTGGTGAAGCTCACCGGTGAATCGGTGCCCCGCCACGCCGGCCCCGGCGATGAAGTGCTGGCCGGTTTCATCCTGCTGGAGGGCAACCTCGTGGTGGAAACCCAGGCGGTGGGCGAAGCCACCCGGGTGGGACAGATCACCGCGATGATCGAATCCGCCCCGGTGTACGACACCCGCGTGGGCAACGTCGCCGGCAAGGTTGCCAATCGCTTCGTGTTGCCCACCCTCGCCCTGGCAGGCCTGTCGCTGCTGCTCAGCGGTGGCAACATCGCACAGGCTGCCTCGCTGCTGATGTTCGACCTGGGCACGGGTCTGCGTGTGTCAGTGCCTACCGCGATCATGGCGGCGCTCACCCGCGCCGGCAGCCAGGGCCTGCTGATCCGTAGCGGCCGCTCGCTCGAGCAGCTGGTGGATATCGATGTGGTGGTGTTTGACAAGACCGGCACCCTCACCCAGGGCCACCCCTCCGTAGTGCATGTGGAAGTGGTGAGCGGCGCCCACTCGATCAACAAGCTTGTGCAGCTGGCTGCTTCGGCCGAGCAGAGCCTCAACCACCCGGTGGCCAAAGCGATCGTCACCCACGCCGAAGAGCTGGGCGTGAGCGCCGATGAATGCGAGGCCTGGGATTACCGCATCGGTCGAGGCGTCGCCGCCACGATCCAGGGCCACCAGGTGCTGGTGGGCAACGCCAAGCTGCTGCGGGAAGAAAACCTCGAGCCCGCCACGCCGAGCGTGGATCCCGAGCTGGAAACCGCCACGCCGGTGTATCTGGCCGTGGATGGCACCGTGGTGGCGGTGATCTACGCCGCCGATGCGCTCCGGCCCGACAGCCAGGCGATGGTGGTCGAACTGCACCGCCGCGGCATCCAGGCCCACATGCTCACCGGTGATGTGAGCAGCGTGGCCCACGCGGTGGCCAAGCGCCTGGGCCTGCGGCCCGAAGAGGTGCACGCCGATGCCCTGCCTGATGAGAAGGCCAAGCTGGTGCAACAGCTCAGCCAGCAAGGCCACAAGGTGGCCTTCGTGGGCGACGGCATCAACGACTCCGCGGCCCTCGCCTACGCCGATGTGTCGATCTCCTTTGCCTCCGGCAGCGACCTGGCCCGCGAAACGGCCGACATCGTGCTCACCAACGACAAGGTGTCGGATCTGATCGTGGCCCAGGATCTGGCCCGCGAAACCTTCGCTCTGGTGAAGCAGAACATCGGCATCGTGGGCCTGCCCAACATCTCCGCTCTATTGCTGGGCACCTTCCTGCCGGTGAGCCCGATCGCTGCGGTGGTGCTCAACAACGGCTCAGCCCTGGTGGCTGCCGCCAACGCCATGCGCGTGCTGGGCTTCAAAGGCAAGCAACTGGCCCCTGCAGCCCTGAGCGCTCCCGCCGCCCCGATGCCGAAGACGCCGCAAAAGCAGGTGGAGGAGCAGGAAGCGATCAGCCTCGCGGCACTCTCCAAGCGGCTCGGCGTTGCCCACCAGAGCATCACCGCGCGGCGCAAGCGCGGCGATTTCGGCCACTGGATTCAATCGCTGGATCCAGCCGGCTACATCTGGTCGTATTGCGATCGGTCCAACACCTATCGCCGCGCCATCGCCTAGGTCATGTCGTCGAGCTGCGCTGAGTTAGTGCATGCCTTGCCGGGCCGCTGGCGCTATCGCCTGCGCAGCGCCACGCCCATCCAGTGGGATCGACTGGAGCAGGAGCTGCAGGTTTCCCTGCAGATCGGGCCCTGGCGCTGGCGGCTGAACCGCCGCTGCAGCAGCCTGCTTCTGGAAGCCCAACAGTCGCAGCCACAACAACAGGGCTGGCAGGCTCTCGTGGCAGCCCTGGAGCGCAGTGGCGCCACGCCACCCGAGGCTGAGGTGGTGCACGTGAAGGTGCAGGTGATGCGTGATCGTCCTTCGTGGCGGCGGCGCTGGCTGATGGCCCCGGCCAACCTGATCAGCTTTCTGGCGGCCAGCGGTCTGCTGGGCCTGGCCGCGTTGCTCGCCCTGGGCGGAATCCTTGGCTTGATCCTGCCGCTGGCACCGGGAGTACCGCTGTTGCTGTTGGCGTTTGTGCTGGTGGAAACGGCCTTCCGCTTGCGCCGCCCTTTCACAGCTACGGCTGCGGCTTGAATCGTGCTGGCAGCTCCGGCCACAGGATCAGCGGCACCAGCCTGGGACATCCGCAGCGAACTACCCGGACGCTTGCGGCTGAGCTGCCACAACCTGACTGAATCGGAAGCCCTGCGGCGCCACTGCCGCACGGTGCTCACCGGGTGTCACTGGCTGGAAGGGTTCCGGATCAACCCGATCGCCGGCTGCCTCAGCCTGCGCTTCCCGGCCCATCGGCGCAACGACCTGCACCCGCTGCTGGAGCTGGCCCTCACCCTTCCCCATGGCTTCACCTCCCTCACGGAACTGAACCAAGGCAGGCGCCGCAGCCAGCAAAGCCTTCGCCAC
>VGPP01000039.1 GCA_016882585.1 Cyanobacteria bacterium M_surface_7_m2_037 | reverse complement strand
CCGGCCAACCCCAATGAGCGATTGCAACGCACCATGGCGGCACCCAGGCCCTGGCAGGGCTGATGCAGCTGCAGCCGCCGCAGCCCCTGGCCGCACACCACAGCACCGCAGCGTTCAACTGTGGAGAGGCCAACCTGAACAACTGGCTCAAGCAACGGGCCTTGGGCAATCAACGCAGTGGAGCGACACGCACATTCGTGCTGTGCGATGCCGCGGGCGTGGTGAAGGCGTACGTCGCCCTGGCCTCCGGAGCGGTGGGCGTTAGCGACAGCCCAGGACGGTTCCGGCGCAACATGCCCGATCCGATCCCTGTGATCGTGCTGGCGCGCCTGGCTGTGTGCCGCAGCATTCAGGGGAAGGGCATCGCCCGCGCCCTACTGGCCGATGCCTTCGAGCGCGTGCTGATGGCCAGTGAGCAGATCGGCGTGCGAGGCATCGTGGTGCACGCAGCTGGTGAGGCAGCACGGCGCTTCTACCTCCACATGGGCTTCGACCCATCCCCCAGCGACCCCAATCTGTTGTTGCTGCGGCTCGTGGATGTGGTGGCAGCCCTGCAAGCCTGATCGTTCAAGTCCCAGCGGCTGAGGCGCGGCACCGCGGGGAATGCTCCGAGGAGTGCGTCACTACCCGCCATGCACCGGCCTCTCAGCCCCAGCCAGCCCACGGTGCTCGAACTGCTACGCCGCCCCGATCCCGAAGACTGGCTCGGCCCGCTGCGCCCCTGGGTGAACCTCTGCCGCCGCGGCGTGGATCCGCAGGAGGCCTGGCGGCAGCTGCAGCGCTGAGCGGGCGCCAGGGCCATCGTGGAGGGATGACCACTCCTCTGGCCACCGGCCCCCGCTGGTTTGTTGCCGGCGATCTCGACGGCTTTCTCGGCCTGGCGCTCGACAACCTCATCCAGATCCTGCTGATCCTGGGTCTATGTGCCGGCGTGCTCGGCTACCCCAGTGAGCTGTTATTAGGCACGATCCTGCCCGCCACGGGCATCAGCCTGCTGCTGGGCAACCTGGCCTATGCCTGGCAAGCCTTCCAACTGGCGAAGGCGGAGGGGCGCAGCGATCGCACAGCGCTCCCCTACGGCATCAACACGGTGAGCCTCTTCGCCTACGTGTTTCTGGTGATGCTGCCGGTGAAGCTGGAGGCCCTCAGTGCCGGCCTGGCGCCAGAGGCCGCCGTGCGCCTGTCGTGGCAGGCAGGCATGGTGGCCTGCCTTGGATCGGGCCTGATCGAAGCGGCTGGCGCCTTCAGTGCCGAGCTGTTGCGCCGCTGGCTGCCGCGGGCGGCGCTGCTCTCCACCCTGGCGGGCATTGCCCTTGGCTACATCGCCCTGGGCTTCCTGCTGCGCACCTACGCCCAACCGGTGGTGGGGCTCACGGTGCTGGCGCTGATCCTGGTCACCTACTACGGCAAGTTGCGCCTGCCGATTCCCGGCGGCCTGCTTGCTGTGCTGGTGGGCATGGCCCTGGCCTGGGGAGTGGGACTGATCCGCCTCGACCCTGTGCTTTGGCAAGAGCAGTTGAGCCAAGTGGGCCTGCGGCCACCCCATCTGGAACTGGCGGCGCTGTGGGAAGCGCGCGGCCAGCTGATGCCGTGGCTGGGGGTGATCGTGCCGATGGGTCTGTTCAACCTGCTGGGCTCCCTGCAGAACATCGAAAGCGCCGAAGCCGCCGGTGATCGCTACCCCGTGCGCAGTTCGCTGCTGATCAATGGGCTGGGCACCATCGCCGCGGCTGGTCTGGGCGGCTGTTTTCCCACCACCCTCTACATCGGTCATCCAGCCTGGAAAGCGATGGGGGCCCGCATCGGCTACTCCTGGCTCAACGGCCTGGTGATGGGCGGTGCCTGCCTGCTCGGATTATTCGGGCTGATCGCTCAACTGGTGCCGATCGAAGCCGGCATGGCGATCGTGCTCTACATCGGCCTGGTGATTGCGGCCCAGGCGTTCCAGGCCACCCCCAGCGCCCATGCCCCGGCCGTGGCCTTGGGATTGCTGCCGGGCTTGGCGGGCTGGGGCGCCATGCTGCTGAAAGCCGGCCTGCGGGCGGGGGGTGCCGGCAACCCCGAACAGCCGTTTTCCGCCGCCCTGCTCCAACCGCTGCAGCAGGCCGATGTATGGGCCGCCGGCGCCTTTGCTCTGGAGCAGGGCCAGATCATCACCGCGATGTTGCTGGCGGGCATGGTGGTGTACGTGATCGAGCGGCGCTTCCTGGCGGCCAGCCTCTGTGCAGCAGTGGCCTCAGGCTGCGCCTGGCTGGGGGTGATCCACGCCTGGCGCTTCACCAGCTCAGACACGGTGCTGCAACTGGGTTGGGGTGTGGGCAGCAACTGGGCCCTGGGCTATCTCCTGATGGCTGTGGTGTTTGGTTTGGCGAACCGGGTGAAGCGATGAGCAGCTCAGGCAGGCTCACAACCCGCCAAGGGTGGGGTGCAACAGCGCGTAGCCCAAGCTGTGGAGCCGGCGGTTGCTGATCCGGCGATCCGCCATGGGCTTGACCTCGGGCGAGGCACCACTCCACTGAACCGCTGGCAGCTCGGCAGCGGCGCAGATCCGATCGAGCAGATCAGCCACCCGCCAGGGCCGATCGTCCACCACGTTCACGGTTTCATCCCAGGCCCCAGCCAACGCGGCCGCCATGGCCCCGGCCACATCGTCGCGATGGATCCAGTTGCTGTGGGTCTGGCCATCGCCGGGCCTGGTGGTGCCAGCCAGCGACTGGAAACGACGGTTTAGATCACGGCCAGGGCCATAGATCGCGCCCAGGCGCAGCACACACACCCGCCGCTGATCGCTGCGGGCCTGCGCCAACAGCCGCTCGCTCTCCACCAGCACCGCAGCGTGAGCATCACGGGGCACCACAGCCGAGCACTCATCCACCCAGTCCCCTGCAGCATCGCCATACACACCACAACTGCTCGTGTAGACGATCTGCCGCAACTGCGGGAGTTCTGGCAACAGCGCAAGCAGGGCGGTGATGCTGTCGCGATAGGTGGCGGCATACACCCCCGCATCCACCTGGCGATCTCCACCCGGCGCCATACAGAGCACGGCTGCATCGGCGGAGTCGAGAGCCTGCTTCAAAGCAGACGCCTCACTGGCCTTGAGCACCAGCACCCGATGGCCCAGGGCTTCCAGTTCTGCGCGGCGCTCCTCCCGCGTGGTGGTGAGGGTGAGGTGGCACTGCGCTTGAGCGCCCAGGAGCCGCGCCAAGGCCTCACCCACGTAGCCGCAGCCCACGATGGTGACCCGCATCGACAAGACCCCGCTGACGGTGGAGGCTAGGGAGAGCCTGGGGGGCGCGTGTTGGATCAGCAGCAACGCCAATGGAAGCTGAACTGCCTGAACTTCGAGGGCCGCTGGCAAGGCCGAAGCCACTGGTATCTCCGCAGCGGAGCGCTCGATTGGCGGAGCCCCAGTCGCGTGATCGACGACACCTGCTACGACATCCAGTTCAGCGATCCGGATCACGGCAGCTGGGATGGCCGGGGCTTGCTGTTTGCACCGGAGGGACGGCGCCGCTTGCCCTTGAGCCGCACGGCGTACAACAGCGGCGGCAACTGCTGGCAGTTCCGCGGTGCCGGGGGGCAATCCAGTCGCTGCGTCGACCCCGCGGCCGAACGCTTCGGCCATGAAGTGAACCTCTTTGCCGGCCGCGCCCGCTCCATGCTGGTGCTGCTCTGGGGACGGCAACCCGAAGCGGAGCGCTGTGGTTGGAGCCTCGATGCGATCGGTGCCGTTGGCTTTCGTTGCGCCCATGCCAGCGAGCCGGATCCCGAACGACCTCAGCAAACCCCCGAAGAACTGCTGCGGGATCTCGAAGATTGGCCCGGTGTACAGGAGCGCTTGCACCACGAGCAGCTCACCCCCTGCGAACCCTTCAGCGCGGAGCAGTTCGCCATTCATCCACTCACAGCCACCTTCGTGGATGGCTTGATCTGTTCGGTGCCCGAATGGCTACCTCAAGGAGCCTTCCGTCTCCACATCGGCTGCCGCACCAGCGCCGACGCCTTCCAACAGATCAACCTGGTGTTCGATTCCCACCAAGAGCTGGAGCGGTGTGAACGACGGCTCTACCAGCGCAGCCAGATCCAAGCCTGATCGCTAGCTTCCGGGCAGTGAAGCCCAAGCCATGAGCTACACGGTTCTCAAGTTCAGCTCAGAAGACTGCGGCACCTGCCACCGCATGAGTCATTACGACGCGGCGGTGTGCACAGAGCTGGGCTGCAGCTTCGTGAGCGTGATGCTGCAGGACACCGATGCGTATAGGCGCTACCGGCGGGTTCTGTTGGCCCAATATCCCGATAAGCAAGGCATGGGTTGGCCCACCTATTTGGTGGTGAGCGATCCGGAAGGCGAGTTCACCATCCACGGCGAGCTCAAGGGCGGGATGCCCAAGGGCGACTTCCGCACCCGCCTCAGCGGCCTGATCCCCTGATGCCCGGTGCCGGGTTCGAACCAGCGACATCCTGCTTGTAAGGCAGGCGCTCTACCGCTGAGCTAACCGGGCGGCTGCGTCATTCTGCACCGCAACAGCAGCCACCTGTCATGGCCAGCGGCCAGCAGCACGACCGCGCCACCTGGATCCTGGCCTTGCCCTTCGGGCTGCTGTGGGGGCCGTGGCTTGGCTTAGCCGGAGTGTCCGCGGCAGGGCTGGCTTTTCTGATCGGCGGGCTCTGGCTCTCCCCGGATCTCGACACGCGCTCCAACCCCAGCCGCCGCTGGGGGCCGCTGCGCCTCCTCTGGTGGCCCTATCGCCGCCTGCTGCGCCACCGCTCGCTGCTCTCGCATTCACCGTTCCTGGGGAGCGCAGGCCGGCTGCTCTATCTGGTGGTGCTCGTGGGCCTGGCGGGCTGGCTGCTCCAGCCCTGGGGTGCACCGAGTCCGCTGGAGCTTGGGCAGGGCCTCCAACTGCTCTGGCAGGAGCAGCGCGGGTTGAGCCTGGCGGTGCTGATCGGCGTAGAGGCCAGCGCCTGGCTGCATCTGATCCAGGACGGCGACCCGATGCCACGCCTGCCCAGGCTGCTGCGCCGCCAGCGCCGCCAACGCCGCAAACCGCCTGGCCGCCGCAGACTCCGCTGAGCAGATCCCTCGCAGCCCATGGCCCTGCTCGACTTCGACGGTGACTACGGCCGCACCTACAACGCGCGTATCCGGCGGCTGATCCCGGCCTATGACGCCATCTTCGAGCTGGCGGCGGCCACGGCGGCGGCGCTGCAGCCGCAGGCACGTCGGGCACTGGTGGTGGGAGCCGGCAGCGGCACGGAATTGCCTGCACTGCTGCAGGCCATGCCCCTGGCGCGGTTCACGCTGATCGAACCCAGCCAACAGATGCGCGGGCTGTGCAACGCCTTGGTCGCCGAGATCGGCGCCACAGAGCGGGTGGAGTGGGGCCCCGACAGGTTGGAGAACGGCATCGAAGGCCGTTTCGAGGTGGTGATCAGCCACAACGTGCTGCATGTTCTGCCCCCGGTCGAACAGGAGAAGCTGCTCCAGCGCATGGCAGCTCAGCTTGCACCCGGCGGATGCCTGCTACTGAGCAGCTACTGCGAATCCAATCCACCGGGATTTGAGCTGGGCCTGGCCATCGGCCGTGCCCGCTTTGAAGCACTGGGAATGGATTCAGCCACCATCGAAGCGGTAATGGCCTCGCGCAACACCAAGGTGTTCTCGATGGATACACAGCGGCTGCAGCGCGAACTCACCCACGCGGGTTTGGAAGCCCCCATCGCGCTGCTGCAGGCCCTGTTCCAACGCCTCTGGCTGAGCCGGCGTCCAGCGCAGGAGTGCGAGGGTGGCGCCGACGCCTGAACGCCAAACCATGGCCGCCAACGCCGACACCACCTCTGCCCTGAGCGAGCTGATCGCGGTGGTGGCCCAACTGCGCAATCCCGAAGGCGGCTGTCCCTGGGACCTGGAGCAGACCCACGCCTCGCTGGTGCCCTATGTGCTGGAAGAGGCCCACGAGGTGGCCGATGCGATCCGCCACGGCGATGACGCCCATCTCAAGGAGGAGCTGGGCGACCTGCTGCTGCAGGTGGTGCTCCATGCCCAGATCGCCCAGGAGGAAAGGCGGTTCGATCTGGCTCAGATCGCCGCAAGCATCAGCGAGAAGCTGATTCGCCGCCACCCCCATGTGTTCGCCGGCGCCGAAGCCGCCGACAGCGCCGCCGTGAAGGCCAACTGGGAGGCGATCAAGGCAGCGCAGAAGGCCGCGGATCCAGCAGCCCAGCCCTCAGCCAGCCCCCTCAGCGATCGCCTCGCCGGCAAGGTGCGGGGCCAGCCCGCCCTCGCCGGCGCGATGACCATCTCCAAGAAAGCCGCCGCGGCCGGCTTCGAGTGGGACGACATGGCCGGCGTGTGGGAGAAGGTGCACGAGGAGCTCGACGAGCTCAAGGAAGCCGTGGCGAGCGGCAACAAAGCCCACGCCCAGGAAGAACTGGGCGATGTGCTGTTCACCCTGGTGAATGTGGCCCGCTGGTGCGGCATTGATCCGGAAGCCGGCCTAGCAGGCACCAACCACCGCTTCCTCGATCGCTTCTCCCGCGTGGAGGCAGCGCTGGGCGGCAACCTGCAGGGCCGCAGCATCCGCGAGCTTGAAGGCCTGTGGCAGCAGGCCAAGGCGGAGATCAGAGCCGAGAACTCCGGCGCAGCAGAAACCTGAACACCATCACCACGCCTGCCATGAGTGCTCTCACAGTCCGCCTCAGCGACGACAAACATCAGCGGCTCAAAGCCCTCGCCCGCAGCCGCGGCACCACCCTCAACCGGTTGATCGACGAGATGGCCACCCAGATGCTCACCGAGCACGACGCCGAGCTGCGGTTCCAGCTGCGGGCAGCCCGTGGTGCCGGCCAGGAGCAACGCGCCCTGGAACTGCTCAACAAAGCCGCTCAATCCTCCGGCAGCTGAATCCGGCCCCGCCGCTGCTGTTTCACGGCGCTGCGCTGCTTCTTGGCCTGCAGGCGCCGTTGCACTGAGCCACGGGTGGGTTTGGTGGCGCGCCGCGGCGGGGGCGGGGGCTTGATCGCCTCCTGCAGCAGCTCCACCAGGCGACGCTGGGCGGCGACCCGGTTCTGCCATTGCGAGCGGTGCTCACTGGCGGCGATCACCACGCAACCCTCCACCAGCCGAGCCTCCAGACGGCGCAAGGCCCGATCCCGCAGGTGAGGCGGCAACGACGGCGTTGCCGCCAGGTCGAACACCAACTCCACCCGAGAGTCGGTGGTGTTCACGTTCTGACCACCAGGCCCACCGGAGCGTGAGAAACGCCAGCGCAGCTCGGCTGCGGAAATCACCCAGCGCTCGCTCAGCCGCAGATCGCCAGGAGTGAGACCCGCCATCACCCAAGCCTGTCACGGGCAGCACAGGGGGATCGGCAACCCGTGATGCGCAAATGTGGAGAGACGATCCTCCCCGCCATGGCCGAGAGCAGCACCACTCCAGCCCCCAGCCCCGGCTGGATCGACGAAATCTTTGACGGCGTGCGCTACGGCCTGGCCGGCCGCGTGATCGCCGAGGAGCAGTCGCCCTTCCAGCGAGTGACGATCATTGAAAGCGAGCGCTACGGCAAGGGCTTGTTGCTCGACGGCTGCTGGATGACGGCCGAGCGCCAGGAGCGGCACTACCACGAATCGATCGTGCACCCAGCCCTCTGCAGCGCCGCCTCAGTGGAGCGCGTGCTGGTGATCGGTGGCGGCGATGGAGGCACCGCCCGCGAGTGCCTGCGTCATGCCGGCGTGCAGCACCTCGACATGGTGGAAATCGACGGCCTGGTGGTGAAGTGGAGCCAACAACACCTGCCCTCGATCGGCGGAGGCTGCTGGAGCGATCCGCGCTTCCACCTCACGGTGGGTGATGGCATCGCCTGGGCGGCCAATGCCGCCGAGGCCAGTTACGACGTGGTGATCGTGGATGGCTCCGACCCGGCGGGGCCGGCCGAGGGTCTGTTCAACCGCGCCTTCTTCGAGCAGTGCCGGCGCATCCTCAAGCCGGGTGGTGTGTTCGCCACCCAGAGCGAATCGCCGGAGGCCTTCCGCCAGGTGCACATCGACACGGTGAAGGTGATCCGCGAGGTATTCGGCCACGCCGATCCGATGTACGGCTGGGTGCCGATGTATCCGAGCGGCTGGTGGAGCTGGACGTTCGCCGCCATCGACGGCCGTCGGTATCTGGAGCCGGATGCCTCCCGTGCCGCGGCCGTGGTCGATGGCTGTGAGATCTGGAGCCCCCGCTGGCAGCGCGGCGCCTTCGATGCCATCCCCGCCGCGATCGAACGCTCCCTCGGGGCCCTCAACGCCTGATCCACTCCGCCATGCCCGACCTTTCCCTGTTCGACACCGACGGCGCCATCTACATGGGCAGCCAGCGCGATCCGGCCGGATGCCGGGTGGGGCTGTTTGGCGTGCCCTACGACGGCACCACCTCCTTCCGCCCCGGCACCCGCTTCGGCCCGGCGGCGATCCGCGAGGTGAGCTCGGGCCTGGAGAGCTACTGCCCCCAGCTCGATCGCGACCTGGAGGAGCTCGCCATCGCCGACCTCGGTGCGGTGGACATCCCCTTCGGCGCCCCCGAGCCGGTGGTGGCCGCGGTGAAGCAGGCCACTGAGGCGGTGCTGGCCCTCGGGCTCAAACCGTTCATGCTCGGAGGCGAGCACTCGATCAGCTCAGGCGCGGTGGCGGCGGTGGCGGAGCAGCACCCCGATCTGGTGCTGGTGCAGCTGGATGCCCACGCCGATCTGCGCCATGAGTGGCTCGGCGCCCACCACAGCCACGCCTGCGCCATGCGCCGCTGCCTGGAGGTGCTGCCCAGCCAACAGCTGCTGCAGATCGCCATCCGCAGCGGCACCCGCGAGGAATTCTCTGAACTGCGCCAGACCGGCCGCCTGGTGGCGATCGAGCGTATGGCCGAAGCGCTGAAGCCCCTGCGGGGCAAGCCCCTCTATCTCACCGTGGACCTCGACTGGTTCGATCCATCCGTGATGGCGGGCACCGGCACGCCCGAGCCGGGCGGCTTCCTCTGGAGCGACTTCGCCGCCCTAGTGGATGAGCTGCGCCACCACAACCTTGTGGCCGCCGACGTGGTGGAACTGGCGCCGATGCTCGATCCCACAGGGGTGAGCAGCGTGCTCGCCTCCAAGGTGGTGCGCAGCCTCTTGTTTGTGCTGGATCGCTGAGCTGAGCCGCCGCTCAGTAGGCGCAGGTGCCGCTCGAGCGCTGCTCCCGCAGGCGCTCATGCTGCTGGCCAATCAGCAGGATCGCCATCGTGGGGTGGTTGTGCAGCAGGTTGAGGAAGCGCAGGCGATCCAACCGCACCAGCTCAACCGGGGTCCGAGCGACTGCGTCGTTATTGCGCACGTCCTCGTTCCAGACAATGTCTTCGTAGCTGAACAGCTCGCCGGGTCGGTAGCAGAGCTTGTCGCCCTGAGGGTTGATCACCTCAACGATGCCGCGGCGCACGCCGTAGATCGCATCAGCCGCCTGACCCCGACTGAAAATCTGCGCACCGGTTGCAAACGACACCGTCTCGCTGTCCACCTGCGTGGCCATCAATTCGATCGGACTGGCAACGGCGGCAACAGCCATCAACGATGTCTCCATGAAGCTGTATGAACACCAGCTTGGCACCGCCAAACTCGCTTCTTGGCGTGCTGGAACACATTCGGAGCCGATCGGGGACGAATCTTTGCCTTCTCTTCAGCTTTCGAGCACGTCAGTGAGGGCCAGCTGGCGCTCACCCGGATGGGACAGCAACTCCGCAGGGTGATCGCCCATCACCGGCAGCCGTGGAGGCCTTGCCGTCCAGTGATGGCACCACAACTCCGCCGCCAACTCCTGGTCGATTGGCAACTTGCGAAGCTGACACCAGCCCATCTCCGCGCGGCTGGACGACGCGCAGTGGCGGCAGCTGCGGCAGCAGGGGCGGTTGCCCATGGGGGCCTGCAAGGGGTCTCAACGTAGGCAGCTCCAGCCGTTACCACCAGCGCCGGGCCCGAAGCTGCGGGATCTCTTCGGAGTGTTGAAGAGCAGCGGTGGATCAGTCAGCAACGAAGCACGCTCCATAAGATCCAAAGCAACGCCGAGCCGCCATGGGGGACCCTTCACGCAACGCTGAGCCCCTGCAGCGCACACCACTGTTTGAGGCTGAACGGAGCGCCGGGGGGCGGATGGTGCCCTTTGCGGGTTGGGAAATGCCGGTGCAATTCGCCGGCCTTCTGCAGGAACACAAGGCTGTGCGAGAGCGCTGCGGCCTGTTCGACATCTCCCATATGGGCGTGCTCCGCCTGAGCGGGCCTGGAGCGAAGGACGCCCTGCAGGGGCTAGTGCCCACCGATCTATTCCGCATCGGCCCTGGCGAGGCCTGCTACACCGTGCTGCTCAACGAGCGAGGAGGGATCCGTGACGATCTGATCGTGTACGACCGGGGCTGGGATGAAGCGTCCCGATCCCACGAGCTGCTGCTCGTGATCAACGCAGCCTGCGCCGAAGCAGACACCGCATGGATTCGTGAGCAGCTAGAACCTGCAGGAATCCGGGTGAGCGATCACAAGGACGATGGGGTGCTGGTGGCCTTGCAGGGGCCGAATGCAGCGTCTCAGTTGCAGCAGCTGAGCGACACAGATCTGAGCGACCTACCGCGATTTGGCCATCGCATGCTCAACATCCCAGCTGTAGGCGAAGCCTTCGTGGCGCGCACCGGCTACACCGGCGAAGACGGGTTTGAGCTGCTGCTGCGCAGCGGATCCGGGCAGAGGTTCTGGCAGGCGTGTATGGAACGAGGCATTGCACCGTGCGGACTGGGAGCCAGAGACACCCTGCGACTGGAAGCAGCCATGCACCTCTATGGATGCGATATGAACGCGAGCACAACACCGCTGGAGGTAGGGCTTAGCTGGCTGGTGCACTTGGAGATGCCGAAACCATTCGTGGGCCGAGAAGCGCTGGAGGAGCAAACTTCAGCAGGCGTACAGCAACGTTTGGTTGGGCTAAGACTGGAAGGCAAGGCCATCCCACGGGCTGGGTACCCCGTCTTCCGTCAGGGTGCAGAAGGCAACGGCGAGCCAATTGGCCGCGTCAGCAGTGGCGGGTGGTCGCCCACGCTTGGTGCAGGTATCGCCTTGGCGATGGTGCCGAGGCAGGAAGCCGCAGTTGGCACAAGGCTCGAGGTGGAGATCAGAGGCCAACGTCACGCCGCGAGTGTCTGCCAGAGACCCTTTTACCGAGCAAAGCCTCAGAACTGAAACCGAGATGTCAGCTGCCAAGCCAGCGGAAAACCATCACGGTGAGATCGTCAAATTGGTCAGCGCCTGCCATATGGCCGTCAACAGAGGAGACGATGGCACTCATTAACTCGGAGGAACGATCCACGTTCACTGAATCAAGTAGATCACGCAGTCGCTGAACACCCCATCCCTCGTTGCCCGGGCTGCGCGCATCAATGAGACCATCACTGTAAATCACAAGAACGTCGCCAGGAGAGAGCGTCGTCGAAGCCACCGCATACTGAGAGCCTTCAAACAAACCGATCGCAGGGCCACTGACCGTCGCGAGCATCTCAAGGCCCGAGGAACGGCGAACAACGGGCGACTCATGGCCAGCGCAGAGATAATCAACGACACCCGTCTTCTTGTTGACAGCGGCAATGAAGACGGTGGCAAACATCATTGAGGCATTTTGATTGGATGCCATGTAGTCATTAGTCTGCTCAATGGCATCGCGGATCGCAGCGCAAGCGCGTTCAGAACAATCCAGATCACCTCGATGATCAAGAAGCTTGGAGCGAATCAGACTGCGGAACACCGACATATACAACGCCGACGGCACCCCCTTATCGCAGACATCAGCAACAACAAGCACGGCGTAGTCACCAACATCGACCATGTCATACCAATCAGCACCGATTTCCAAAGCAGACCGGGAGAAGGCCTCCACGTCGTAAGCAGGATCAGACGGGAGTGAAGGAAGCAGAAAATCCTGCTGAATAGCCTTGGCGGTATCAATCTGTTTCTGGGTAATTGCAAACGCTGTCACCTCACCGAGATAGGCCTTAAGCCGATCAGCAGTGACCTGAACATTGCGCAGAAGACCACCAATTTCATCATCTGTACTAGAGGAAACCTGAACATCAAAATTGCCGGTACTAATCTCCTGCAATGCGCGACCAGCAACGGAAATCGGGCGACTGATTGCCCGTGCGCGATAGGCGATGATCACAAGCACAACAAGCAGTGTTAAAGCACCCACGAGTGCTTGCAAACGCCCGATAGCGGTTACATCAGCTGTAGCCTTTCGTTCATTCAGCAGCAAAATCAACGACCAAGCCGAATCAACGCGCGACGTAAGCGCAAGATAGCGATGCCCGCGATCACCAACAATGGTAAAAAACTCCTCCCCTCGCATGGCGCGCTTCGCGATGGGGAGCAACGACGGAAGAGCCGTATCCGCAAGCTCATCGATACTTGGGATATGGGAAGAATTCCAGTCGACATCGGGGAAGAGAAGTTGACCAGAATTACTGATCAAGATCACTGCGCTATCAAATCCACGCGCATCTCGCATGAAGTCGCGCTGATTATCACCGGCAAGGAGGCTAAGACGCTCATCCTTGAACAACACCTGCAAACCAGTATCCGCACCCAGATCCTGGAGTGGAATACAAAGAACAATGACACCACTCACATCAGATCGGACAGGTTCGCTCATCAGCTGAGCATTCCCCATCACAGAGCCGATATCGAGCAAGCGCTGCTCAGAAAGCTGAGGAGACCGGAAAACAGGATGGGCAACATTCAGACATGCCCGCCCAGAAGTTTTGGAGAGAACAACCTGATAGGTGGAATAACCACGACGAGCGGCCTGGAAATAGTCACGAGAATCTTGGTTCTGCTGGGCATCAGCCAGGCGCGCACTAGTCATACCGCCTGTAAAGGCAAGTAACTTGGGAGGAACACTGGTGCTCCAGTATCGCCACAGCCGATCAGAGCTTCCCTTGGAGATACCTGTGAGGGTTTGCTGGATCTCAGGCTGGCGACCAACGCGGAAGGCAGGCGTCTCAGCGAGAGCCTGAACGGTCTGACTGATGCCAGCACCCCATTGACGTAGGCCGTAAGCAACAAGCTCCGCTTCCGCTTGGAGCCGATACTCTGTCAGCTTGTAAACCCTAGACTTAACATAACGGTTCGTGGCGAAGAAGGCGACGGCCAGCCATGGCACAAGGGTAACCGTTAAGCCCAGTGCAAGCTGACCACGAATTGACTTCACGCGTAAACGTGAAGCAACCCAGGAGCTGAGGCGACCCTGCTTGATGACAGACATGGTTGCCTTGGGCTAAAGACACGGATAGTCACAGCGTAGATGCTGTGAAAGCGAAAGGCAACATAGACGGATGGAACCCAGGCAACGGTTAGGGCATCGCTGAGAGCTGCTGCAGAGCCCGCTGCCGAATCGCTGGTGGGATGCGTAGGTAACCAAGCAGTTCAGCATCCTCCTGACCACGCTTTCCATAAATCCATTGAAGGGATTCGCGCAAA
>VGPP01000038.1 GCA_016882585.1 Cyanobacteria bacterium M_surface_7_m2_037 | reverse complement strand
GGGCTGAGAACCCCGCAACCGCACCTGCACCGTGAGGCAGCCCTGGCGGTAGGGGCGATGCCAGTGGCGGATGCCGGCGGCGCGGCGGCGCGGGGAGTGATGGCCATCGGCAGCCACCACCAGATCCACCCCCTGCACCGCCCCAGGGCCAGCGGGCTCCGCCAGGTGCAATTGCACGCCAGGTTGGGTTTCGAGCTCCTGCAGCAACAGGGCCATCAGGGGCCGGTGCTGCAGGATCCAGCCCACCGCATCAACAGCGGCGGCCCCAGCTCCAGGGCGGCCGGGCAGATCGCTCGTGAGAAAGGGCACCTGGCGCTGCAGGGCCCGATCGCACAGCTCCAGGCGCCGAAAGGGTGCCAGCTGCGCTTGCAGGGGCTGCCAAAGGTTCAGGCTCTGCAGCAGCTCGGCGCTGGAGTGGGTGAGGGCATAGGCACGGCTGCGCTCCAGCAGGGCTGCGGGGGGAAGGGGATCCCACAGCTCCACCACCCAACCGCAACGCGCCAGCGCCAGGGCCGCCAGCGCACCGGTGGGGCCAGCGCCAAACACCTGAGCCCGCAGCGGAGACGCCGGAGCAACGCTGGTGGTGGCAGGTGCGATGCGGCGCATGGGCAGGGCAACAAAAAACCGCAGCACGATTGTGTGCCGCGGTTGAGTCAGGCATGAGCCTGGTGTGAAGGCTGCGGATCAGCCGATGCCGAGCAGACCGCGGGTGAAGGATTCACCACCCAGGGCGAGTTCGGTGGCGAGCAGGGCAATGAAGCCAAGCATGGCCATGCGGCCGTTCAGCTTCTCGGCGCGCTCATGAAAACCCCAACCGTTCTCAGCTTCCACCACCTGCATGCGGGGCTCAGAAGCGAAAGCGTTTAGACGGCCGCCGTCTTCCTGGGTCACGGTGGCGCCACGGATGGCGGGGGTGTTGGCCTGAGTCATGGCTGCCTCGTCGGATGCTTAAACTGTAACGCAATGTTGCGCGTTGTTGCACGCTGTAAATCCGCGTCAGCGCAACCGCTTCAGGCACAGCTCCTCAAACGCCGGACGCAGCAGGTAGGGGTACTCGCCCACCCACAGCTTCAGCTGCGGTAGCCAGGCATCGCTGAGGGCGCCGATGCGGGAAAAGTCTTTGCGTTCGCTCAGCACCAGGCAGCGGATCACCATGCCGCGGCGAATCAGCTTGTGCTTCTTGTCGTAGGGGAACCGGACGCTGCCCAGGTAGCCGTCTTCATCCTCAAGCTCGAGGCACAGCCAGGTGCGGCGGTTCTCCACCAGCTCGAGCCGCCCCTGGCGATCGGTGGTTTCCTGGCGACCCTCCACCAATTCCTTGGTGTAGTAATCGGCCACTTCCCCTTCAAAGATGGCCGCGGCGGGGTAGCGGCGCAGGGTGGCGTTCTTGCGGCCGGCCTCCACGATCGGGCCCCAGAGCACATAGAGCAGAAACACCACGCCGATCACCAGGAAGATCGGACCCGCCTGGTTGGAGAAGAGCAGCGTCTGGCTCACGAGCAGGGTGATCACCCCCACGATCACGGAGATGAACACCCGCTGCAGCAGCTTCTGGGGGCTGCCGGTGCAGGCGTTGAACTGGGGGCCCGTGGCCACCGCCGGGATCAGGCGCGGCAGCTCACCAGGGCGAAGCGGGATCAGCATGGCGCCAGTGTCGAGGCCGCGCGGGCTCAGAGCAAGCGCTCGAGGCCATACACCAACCCGGGCAGCTGGCGCACCTTGCGCACGCTGAGCAGCACCCCGGGCATGTAGGCGGAGCGATCAATCGTGTCGTGGCGGAGGGTGTAGGTCTCCCCTGGAGCGCCGAACATCACCTCCTGGTGCGCCACCAGGCCCGGCAGACGGATCGAGTGCAGGCGCAGGCCGCTGGGGCGCTCGCCGCCGCGGCAGCCGGCGAGAGTTTCGTGCTCCTCCACCTGCTGGGGGTTGAAGCTCTTGCCCAGCTCCTCCATCAACTCAGCGGTTTTGATGCAGGTGCCGCTGGGAGCATCGGCCTTGCGGTTGTGGTGCAGCTCGGTGAGCTCGGCGAAGTCGTAGAAGCGGGCAGCGGCGGCGGCGGCCTGCTGCAGCAGCACCATGCCCACGGAGAAGTTGGGGATCACGGCGCCGCCCACGGAGGCTTTCTCGGCAAAGGTGGCCAGATCCTGGAGCTGCTCCGGGCTAAGGCCGGTGGTGCCGATCACCGGGTGCACGCCGTAGGCGATGGCGCCGCGGGTGTGCTCGTACACAACGGAGGGATGGGTGAAATCCACCAGCACCGCGCCGGCGCCGGGGCCGTCGTTGCGCACCGCCTGGCTGGCCTGGCAAAGGCAGCCCTCGAAATCAGCGGTGATCGCCACCTCGAGCTCACCGAGGCCCAGCTCCAGACCCACATCCGCGCCTTCCTTGCCGGCGGTGGTGTCGATCGCACCGATCAGACGGCAGTCGGGCGCTGCGTTCACGGCCTTCACCACCTCAGCGCCCATGCGCCCCAGGGCTCCAGCCACCACCACCGCAATGGGCTGGCTGCTGGAGGGGCTGGCGGGAGCCGAACTGGCGGTCATCGAAAGCGGGGCGGTAAGGCAAGCGCCTGAGCCTATGGGCTGAGCCCACCACGGCTGTAACAGCTTGGAATCTGAGCTCGCGGCGGTGCCCCGGCCTACGTAGGCTCCTTCACATTGCTCAATCCAGCGCGCATGTTCACGCAGGTCCGCTCCGCCTCCCGCCGCGTCAGCCCCGGTGAGGTGAACGGCCGGGCCGTGATGAAGGCCGTGTATGTGGTGCTGGAGCCCCAGTATCAAAACGCCCTCACCCAGGCAGCCACCTCGCTCAACGACCAGAACGGTCCGCTGGCGATCGATCTGTGCGGCTACCTGATCGAAGAGCTGCGCGACCCCACCAACTACGCCGACTTCTGCGCCGATGTAGCCGAAGCCGATGTGTTCATCGGCTCACTGATCTTCATCGAAGATCTGGCCCAGAAGGTGGTGGACGCCGTGGCCCCCCACCGCGACCGCCTCAAGGCCGCCGTGGTGTTCCCCTCCATGCCGGAGGTGATGCGCCTCAACAAGCTCGGCACCTTCTCGATGGCTCAGCTGGGCCAGAGCAAGAGCGCCATCGCCGGCTTCATGAAAAAGCGGAAGGAAGCCGGCGGCGCGGGTTTCCAAGACGCGATGTTGAAGCTGCTCAACACCCTGCCCACGGTGTTGAAGTATCTGCCGGTGGAGAAGGCGCAGGATGCGCGCTCCTTCATGCTCAGCTTCCAGTACTGGCTGGGGGGCACGCCAGACAACCTGCGCAACTTCCTGTTGATGCTGGCGGACAAGTACGTGTTCCCCCGCACGGCCGATGAGCGCCCCGAGCTGCAGGTGGCCGACCCGGTTGTCTTCCCGGATCTGGGCATCTGGCACCCCCTGGCTCCCGCGATGTTCGAGGACCTCAAGGAGTACCTCAACTGGAACGCCAGCCGCAAAGACCTCTCTGAAAAGGCGCGCAAGGGCCCGGTGATTGGCCTGGTGCTGCAGCGCAGCCACATCGTGACCGGCGATGAAGCCCACTACGTGGCCGTGATCCAGGAGATGGAGTTCCGCGGCGCCACCGTGATCCCGGTGTTCTGCGGCGGACTCGACTTCACCAAACCGGTGAACGCCTTCTTCTACGACCCGATCAATCCGGATGTGCCGTTGGTGGACGGCGTGGTGTCGCTCACCGGTTTCGCCCTCGTGGGTGGCCCGGCTCGTCAGGACCACCCCAAGGCGATCGAGGTGCTGAAAAAGCTCAATCGCCCCTACATGGTGGCGCTGCCCCTGGTGTTCCAGACCACCCAGGAGTGGGAGGAGAGCGATCTCGGCCTGCACCCCGTGCAGGTGGCCCTGCAGATCGCCATCCCCGAACTCGATGGTGCGATCGAGCCGATCGTGCTGAGCGGGCGAGACGACGCCACCGGCAAGGCCCACACCCTGCAAGACCGGGTGGATGCCATCGCCGAGCGCGCCATTCGCTGGGCCTCGCTGCGGATCAAGCCCCGAGCCGAGAAGAAGCTGGCGATCACCGTGTTCAGCTTCCCGCCCGACAAGGGGAACGTGGGCACCGCCGCCTACCTCGACGTGTTTGGCTCGATCTACCGCGTGCTCGAGGAGATGCGCGCCAAGGGCTACGAGGTGAAGGATCTGCCCGCCACCCCCAAGGCGCTGATGGAGGCGGTGCTCCAGGACCCTGAAGCCCTGGAAGGAGCCCCCGAACTAGCGATCGCGCACCGGATGAGCGTGGAGGAATACGAGCGGCTCACCCCCTACTCCGAGCGCCTCGAGGAGAACTGGGGCAAGCCCCCCGGCACCCTCAACACCGATGGCACCAACCTGCTGATCTTCGGGCGCCACTTCGGCAACGTGTTTGTTGGCGTGCAGCCCACCTTCGGCTACGAGGGTGATCCGATGCGCCTGCTCTACTCCCGCAGCGCCAGCCCCCACCACGGCTTTGCCGCTTACTACACCTATCTGGAGAAGGTGTGGGGCGCTGATGCGGTGCTGCACTTCGGCACCCACGGCTCGCTGGAGTTCATGCCTGGCAAGCAGATGGGCATGAGCGAAACCTGCTACCCCGATTCGCTGATCGGCGCGCTGCCCAACCTCTACTACTACGCCGCCAACAATCCCTCGGAAGCCACCATCGCCAAGCGGCGCGGCTACGCCGAAACGATCTCTTACCTCACCCCGCCCGCCGAGAACGCCGGCCTCTACAAGGGGCTCAAGGAGTTGGGTGAGCTGGTGGGCTCCTACCAGCAGCTGCGGGAAGGCTCCCGCGGCGTGCAGATCGTGAATGCAGTGGTGGAAACGGCCCGCCAATGCAACCTCGACAAAGACGTGGAGCTGCCTGAGGTGGATGCCTCCGAGCTCGATCTCGATGCCCGGGATTCGGTGATCGGCGCGGTGTACCGCCAGCTGATGGAGATCGAGAGCCGCCTGCTGCCCTGCGGCCTGCACACCATCGGCAAGCCCCCCACCGCCGAGGAAGCGATCGCCACCCTTGTGAACATCGCCGCCCTCGAGCGCGACGAAGACGGCATCCGCTCCCTGCCGGCCCTGCTGGCCGAGAGCAAAGGCCGCACCATCACCGACGTGTACGCCGGCAACGACAACGGTGTGCTCGCCGATGTGGAACTCAACCGCGTGATCACGGAGACATCCCGCGCCGCCGTGGGCGCGATGGTGCAGGCCGTGACCGGCACCGACGGCCGCGTGACGCTGCGCCGCAACTTCGCCTGGTTCTTCAACCTGCTCGAGCAGTTCGGCTTCAAGCTGCCCAGCCCCTGGCTGAGCGCTTGCCGCAGCGCCGGTTTCCCCGATGTGGATCAGGCCGAGCTCGACAAGCTGTTCGGCTACCTGCAGTTCTGCCTCGAGCAGGTGTGCGCCGATCTCGAGATGCAGAGCCTGCTGCGGGCCCTCGATGGTGAATACGTGCTGCCGGGCCCCGGCGGCGACCCGATTCGCAACCCCGGCGTGCTGCCCAGCGGCAAGAACCTGCACGCCCTCGATCCCCAGGCCATCCCCACCAAGGCCGCCATCGCCGCCGCCAAAGGTGTGGTGGACAAGCTGATCGAGCGCCAGAAGCAGGAGCAGGGCACCTGGCCCGAAACCATCGCCTGCGTGCTCTGGGGCACTGACAACATCAAGACCTACGGCGAATCGCTGGCGCAGATCCTCTGGTTCATCGGCGTCAAGCCGGTGCCCGACTCCCTGGGCCGGGTGAACAAGCTCGAGCTCATCTCCCTCGAAGAGCTGGGCCGTCCCCGCATCGACGTGGTGGTGAACTGCAGCGGCGTATTCCGCGACCTGTTCATCAACCAGATGGCGCTCATCGATCAGGGCGTGAAGATGGCTGCCGAGGCTGATGAGCCCCTGGAGATGAACTTCGTGCGCAAGCACTCCCAGGAGCAGGCCGAGAAGGAGGGCATCTCCCTGCGCGATGCGGCCACCCGCGTGTTCTCCAACGCCAGCGGCAGCTACAGCTCCAACGTGAACCTGGCGGTTGAGAACAGCACCTGGGAAGAGGAGAACGAACTGCAGGAGATGTATCTCTCCCGCAAAACGTTTGCCTTCAACGCCGACAACCCCGGCGAGATGAACCAGAAGCGTGAGGTGTTCGAGTCGGTGATGAAGACCGCTGACGTGACCTTCCAGAACCTGGATTCCGCGGAGATCTCGCTCACCGACGTGAGCCACTACTTCGACAGCGATCCCACCAAGCTGATCCAAGGCCTGCGCGATGACGGCAAGGCACCGGCGAGCTACATCGCCGACACCACCACCGCCAATGCCCAGGTGCGCTCCCTGAGCGAAACGATCCGCCTCGATTCCCGCACCAAGCTGCTTAATCCCAAGTGGTACGAGGGCATGCTCAACTCGGGCTACGAGGGCGTGCGTGAAGTAGCGAAACGCCTCAACTTCACCCTGGGTTGGAGCGCCACCAGCGGCGCCGTTGACAACTTCGTGTACGAAGAAGCCAACGAAACCTTCATCAACGACCCGGAAATGCGCAAGCGGCTGATGGAGCTGAACCCCCACAGCTTCCGCCGCATTGTGGGCACCCTGCTCGAAGTAAACGGCCGCGGTTACTGGGAAACCTCCGACGAGAACATCCAGCAACTGCAGGAGATCTACCAGGAGATCGAAGATCGCATCGAGGGTGTGACCAACTAAAGCCACCGCGCATGACATCCGCCAATGCCATGCGCCTCAAGCTGCTGCTGAAGGATGATCCACTCCTTCGGCAGCAGCTTTCTCATTGCGAAAGCCCGGATCAGGTGATTGCTGTTTGCACCAAGCTACAGATGCAGATCAGCATGGCCGACCTTCTGCGTATGGAGGCACAAATGACATTGACGCTGAATGATGAGCAACTCAATTCTTGGTATGACACGCCCTACTGGAAGAGGGTCTTGATCAGCCTGGGCGCACTTCAACCAACTGAACCGGCGCCATAAAACAAATCAGACACGATCTGCCCAGGTTGGGTTGACACACCTGGGATCGCGACCTAGAAAGAGCGCAGATTGCTTTAGAGCCCAGGGAAGATTTGGACTCAGACCAGGAGCAATCAACACAGTCTGTGCAACAGCACACAACCCAGCAAAGCTGGTCTACAGACAGGACCAAACGTGTATTCCAATCGCGCTGGCGCCAGCTTGCTGGGGCTGGGCTTCTCGGACTCTGTATTGCCACGTTGGCCGTGATCAATGTACGCAAGCGAGCGGCCGAGGCGTACATCACAGGTGATGTGATCACCGTGAAGAGCCCGATCCAAGGCCGGGTAGACGATGAAATGCTGAATACAGGCGAACTGTTTAAGCCCGGTTCCGCCCTGGTGTCTGTTGTAGCTAGCCGCCAAGACGAAGCCCGGCAACAGACAGCCCAACTGGAACTAGAGCAAACCAGAAAGGAGATCCGCTCCACGGAAAGCGAACTCGACAATCTGGTGAACGCCAACCAAGCAAGACTGCGGAACGATCTACAGAGCGCCGAGCGCCAACTGTTTGATCTCGAGGGTCAAGAACAGCGCTATGCCAAACAGGCGAGCCGCTACAGGGAGCTGGTGAGCGTGGGCGCAGTAGACCCAGATACCTTGGCCGGGGTTGAAGCGAACGCCAACAGCTACCGGCAGCGCGCCTCCAATCAACGGCGCGTTGTTGCCGACCTCAGCAAGGAACTTGGGGACGCCGAGAGCAAACGCAAGACAGGCAGCACACAATTGCCGAAACCAACGCGCAGACTCGAAATACTGGAGCTGGAAATCAGCCGCCTCAACAATCAGCTCAATACATTGAAAAGCAAAGAGAAGAAATTACTGGAACTGGTGAACGGCAATCGACGGCGATCTCAATTTATCTACAAACCTGGCTTCAATGGCCTTGTGCTGAGCAAGCGCATTGCAAGAGGCTCTGAAGTGAATGCCGGAGAAGCGCTGATCACTGTGGTGGACTGTGACCAGCTGAGGGTTGAGGCTGTGTTCAGCAGCAACAAAGTGAAGGACGTACGAATCGGTGATCAGGTGAAGCTGAAGATAGAGGACCAGAACGGCCACTTGAGCGGACGCGTGATCAGCATGCGCGGGGTACGCGGGATCCGCGCCTTAGAGAATAGTGATGCAGCACAGTTCAAGGCCACAAATGACGACAGGATGCGAGTTCAAATCGCACTTCCTGCCGCTCACAAAGGGGGAAGAGAATGCAGACTTGGCGATCGTGTAGACGTTGAGCTTTAGGCGATGGGTGCGGAAGTTCTCTTCCTGGCCGTTGCGCTGCCGGCTGCGCTGGCTCTTCTATTACCACGATCCAATTGGCGCCGACTTCTGCTGGTCGGCACTATTTTTATCTTTGGCCTGAGATATCTCTGGTGGAGACTGGATTCCTTCCCGTGGACGACTGATCAGTGGAGCGCGGAGTGGATCTGGTGGCTGGTGGTTCTAGCGATTGAACTGGCCGTGATTGTTGAGGTTACCCTCTTTTTGCTATCGATTGGCTGGCTCACAGATCGCAGAAGACAGGCCGATGTGGCCGAATCACGACTCAGAGAGCAATACGCCATCTACGGGAGTGAAGCCATCCCATCAATGGATATCTTCATCACCACCTACAACGAAGGACCTGAAGTTTTAGAGAAATCAATTCTAGGAGCGAGCTCCATCGACTACCCGAAGGTTCGGGTCTGGGTGCTCGATGACGGCAATCGTACATGGCTTCATCAGTTTTGCGACGAAGCTGGCGTTCACTACATCGCGCGATCGAGCAACAAAGGCGCCAAAGCTGGAAACATCAATCACGCGCTCCAGCAAAGCGAAAGCGATCTAGTGATGTTGATGGATGCCGATTTCGTGGCTTACCGCAACTCGGCTTGGAGGACAGCTGGCCTATTCGCAGACCCCAGAATCGGCACTGTTCAAACACCACAGAACTTCTTCAATCCTGATGCTATTCAGCACAACCTTGGCATCGCGTCAAGCTGGTGCGACGAGCAGTCATTCTTCTTCCGCTTGATCGCCAGAGGCCGAGATGCTCTGGGGGTGGCGTTCTGCTGCGGCTCGTGTTCCGTGCATCGACGCAAGGCGCTGATGGAGAGCAATGGCTTCCCAACAGACTCCATCACCGAAGATATCCTCTTAACAATTAATTTCTGCCGGCTGGGCTGGAAGACGATCTACCTGGCTGAACCGATCTCCACAGGCCTGGCTGCAGAAACACTCGAATCATTCTTCATCCAGCGCAAACGCTGGGGGAGGGGCGGAATCCAGGTGGCCTGGTTAATGCTTGGACGCAAAGGGCTGAACTGGATCCAGCGAATCTTCTTCTTCCCCTACTCATGGATCACCCAATACAACAGCAGACTATTTTTCCAGATTGTGCCAATCGTATTCTTCTTTTCAGGCATGGCACCTCTGCCTGAGGTGGAGGCCGGCACCATTCTCAGTTATCAGGCCAGCTTTCTAGCGTGCATGATCGTTTCGATGGTGGTGCTCAGCGAGGGCTATTACATGCCTGTGTTCAATGAAGCTGTGAGCTTGTTTGCTTCCTTTGAGTTGGCACCAGAGATTCTGGCAGCAGTTGCGAAACCATTTGGCAAGGGATTTGCCGTGACACCGAAGGGGAACGATTCTCTTTCAGGATCAATCCTTCCCTACCAGCAAACATTAATCCCCACCGCGGTGCTGCTGGTGCTCAACATCCTGATTCTCTGGAGAATCCTCTTTGCAATTGGGGATAGCGTGTCCGAGAGTTCAACAGGCCTGCTCGCCTACGGCTTTATCTGGTGTGTGTTTAATATCGTGCTGCTCGTGATCTCGGTGCTCCTATCGCTGCAGCGTCCACAACCTCGACTGGAGCATCGCATGTTGATCAATCGGATCACGCAAGTGCGCCGAGGTGATGAATCGATCGTTGAAGCCAGGCTGATTGATCTATCCCTCACCGGGGCCCTGATTGAACCCCTCACAAACGACAGCTTCAGCGGGGATCAGTTTCGAACGCTGGAACTTGAAACAGGCTTGACGGTTCCCGTGAGCCAGCAGTGGAAGCGACGGGGAGAGTTGCTAGCCCTCAACTTTGCCGAACTTGATCTCGTGACCAAGAAAGGTTTGGTTGCCTATGCATTCAGCGGCGAGTTCACCTCCTCCGAACAACCGCAGCAGATTGATCTAGGCAGGACAATCCGCCGAGTGGTGGCTCAGGCCGCCAAGGCTTAGAGGCCTGATCGTGGACAAGCCAAACCAGATTTGCTAACCAGCATGGGCGGGTGGTGAAAACATGAAGATTCAACTAACAAGCTTCCGGCAATCAGCCCTTGGGATCAGGCGTGGCATCCTCCCGTGGCTGGTCCTGGCAACGGGTCTTGGTCTGACGGGCCTGTGGTGTCACCAGCAGCGACACTTCACAAGCCTCGAACATGAGCGGATTGAGCGCGACCTAGCTGAGGCGATTAGCGGTGCAATTACGACGCACCTACAGACCAATATCGCAGTACTTAATGCTGTCGCTGGGCTCTACGATGCATCCAAGGAAGTGGACCAGCAGGAATTCAACGCCTTCTACCAAGCCCTGAACCATGGTGGGGAGACGTTGAACGGGATCCAGGGTGTTGGTTACGCCGTTGTGGTTCCCAACGGCAATATCACTGGCTTTGAGCAGCAAGTGAGACGCGCAGGGCGCCCACACTTCACAATCAAACCAGCAGGATCACGGCCACTCACCAGCGCCATCCTCTATCTCGAGCCAAACGACTGGCGCAACCAGCGAGCCATCGGCTTCGACATGTATTCCGAAGCAACCCGACGGGAAGCGATGCAGTTGGCTGCAGGCACAGGTGAGCCGGCCTTGAGCGGTCCGGTGCGCTTGTTGCAGGAAAACTCGATTCGCCCCCAGATCGGAGCCCTGCTCTACCAAGCGATCTACCGAACGTCCAGTGAAGGCTTCAACTCCAGCCAGGATCGGTTCAATCGACTCAGAGGCTGGTCTTATTCACCCCTACGGATGGAGGATCTCATCCAAGGCGCTCTCACCACGGTGAAGGATCCGGCGCTGCAAGGCACCGGCGTGCTGATCTACGACAGCTCGCGCAACAGAGCCAACAACCTCCTCTTCGACAACCTCAAGCTCGCCGATAGCCCACAGCTCACCCATCCCACCTGGTTGGAGGTGAGTATCGCCAACCGCACCTGGGTGATTGGCATCCAACTCGACTACCGCAAACTCAATCCTGAGGGATGGAGCCATGCTCTCCTCCTGCAGGCGCTGCTGGGGGTGAGCCTCAGCGTATTGGCTGCTGTGATCAGCCAGCAGTTAATCCGCAATCACCAATCCGTGCGCCAGGCACTGCGTCGGGAGCAGGACGCTTCCAGAGAACGCGCCCTGGCTGGCACGGTGTTTGACAGCAGTCCGATGGCGATTGTGGTGACCGATGCGCAAGGTGTGATCCTGAAGGTGAATCAGGCCTTTTGCCAGCTCACGGGCTATTCCGAACTGGAAGCCAGAGGAAACACGGCCAACCTGTTGCGCTCAGGCAGGCATGACAACAGCTTCTATGAGCAACTGTGGAAAGCGATTCTCTCCAAGGGCTACTGGAGTGGCGAAATCTGGAACCGCCACCGCAATGGTCAAATCATTCGCCATGAGCTCTCGATCACCGCAGTTCATGATGAGCAGCAACAAACGAGCAGTTTCGTGGGCTTACTGCGTGATGTGAGCGAGCGCTATCAACAGGAAGAGCAGATGCGCTTCATGGCAACGCACGATCAACTCACCGGCTTGGCCAATCGCACTCTGCTGATCGAGGAACTGACTCGCAGCCTTGCCCTGGCCCAACGCCAGGGATGCGGCGTGGGGCTGCTGTTCATCGACCTCAACCGCTTCAAGCCGGTGAATGACCGCTATGGCCACAGCACGGGTGATGCCTTGCTGAAGGCTGTAGCCGAGCGCTTGAGCAACACCTGCCGCAGCAGTGACACTCTCTGCCGCCAAGGCGGTGATGAGTTTGTGGTGCTCATTCCCGATGCTCCCTCGATTGGGCACTTGCAAACGCTGGCCCGAAAACTGGTGACTGCTCTGGAACAGCCGTTTCTTCCAGGGCCAGAGCTGCCGATGGAGATCACCATCAGTGCCAGCATTGGCGTTGCGCGATGGCCCGATCACGCCAGCGATGCCGATGCACTGATCGAAGCAGCCGACACGGCCATGTATGCCGCGAAATTGCAAGGCGAAGCCGCAATCGCCATCGCGACTTCGATCGCCAACTCCGACTCGCCGAGCTGATCAGCTCAGCGCCAGAGCGCATCCGCCATCCGCGCCACCTGCACGATCGGGCCACCGTCATGCACGCGCACCACATCCACCCCCACCGACACGCACTGGGCCACCACGGCCGCCGTGCCCCACAGGCGTGCTTTTGCACGCGGTTCGTCGAGCACCGCTCCGATAAAGCGTTTGCGCGATGGGCCCACCAGCAAAGGAATCCCTTCGGCCCGTAGCAGCGGCAGCTCCCGCAACAGCTCCAGGTTCTGCTCGGTGGTTTTTGCGAAGCCGAGGCCGGGATCCCAGATGAGCTGCTCGCGCCGCACTCCGGCAGCCAGGGCTCGCTCGCTGGCCTGCTGCAGTTCCGCCAGAACCAGACGCACCACACCAACCCTGCCGTAATCGGTGAGGCCATCCATGCTCTGGCTGTCGCCCCGGGAGTGCATCAGCACGTAGGGGCAGCCCGCCTGGGCCACTAGCGGCAGGATCGCGGGGTCCGCACGGCCGCCGCTCACATCGTTGATCCAATCAGCACCGGCGGTCAAGGCGGCTTCTGCCACCGGCGCGCGGTATGTGTCCACCGAGATCAGCGGACGGCCGTTGGCCTGAGGGTCATCGCAGCGGAGCGGGCAGCGCAACTCACCGCACTCAATGGCATTGCGGATCAACTGCAACGCCGGCAGCAGCCGCGCCAGCTCTTCAGCCGCGCCCACATCCTCGGCACCGGGGCGGGTGCTCTGAGCGCCGAGATCGAGGATCTCCACCCCCTGAGCCACCAGGCGACGCGCCTGAGCCAGAGCCCGTTCGGGGCGATCAAAGCGGCCGCCATCACTGAAGGAATCGGGGGTGATGTTGATCACCCCCATCACATGGGTGCGCTGCCCCCAGCGCAGGCTCATCAGACCGCCACCGGCACCTGATAGTTGGCGATGCGGGCGAAGCCTTCGGGATCAAGGGAGGCGCCGCCCACCAGCACGCCGTCAATATCGCTCTGGGCCATCAGTTGATCGATGGTGGCCGGGTTCACCGAACCGCCGTACTGAATCACCACCTCGGGGTAGCCCACCCACTCGCGGATCAGGCCGCAGATGCGGTTGGCCTCAGCCGCTTCACAGGTTTTGCCGGTGCCGATCGCCCAGATCGGCTCGTAGGCCACGATCAGCCGGGCTGGATCGAGCCCATCCACGCCCTGCTCCACCTGTCGGCGAATCACGCGCTCGGCTTCACCGGCTTCGCGCTGGGAATCGCTCTCACCCACGCAGAGGATCGGGATGATGCCGTGCTTCTGGGCGCTGCGGGCGCGCAAGTTGATCTGCTCGTCGGTTTCGCTGTAGTACTTGCGCGGCTCGCTGTGGCCCACGATCGCGTGGCTCACGCCGTGCTCCATCAGCATCGGCGCCGAGATCATGCCGGTGAAGGCACCCTTCTCTTGCCAGTGGATGTTCTGGGCGG
>VGPP01000037.1 GCA_016882585.1 Cyanobacteria bacterium M_surface_7_m2_037 | reverse complement strand
AGGACATCAGCGAAGAGAAGAAGCTGCCCGCCCAGGTGGTGGAATCAGCTCTGCGCGAGGCGCTGCTCAAGGGTTACGAGCGCTATCGCCGCACGTTGTATCTCGGCATCAGCGAAGACCCCTTCGAAGAGGACTACTTCTCCAACTTCGATGTGGCCCTCGACCTCGATGAGGAGGGCTACCGCGTGCTCGCCTCGAAAATCATCGTGGAGGAGGTGGAGAGCGAAGACCACCAGATCGCCCTGGCCGAGGTGATGCAGGTGGCGGAAGACGCCCAGGTGGGCGACACCGTGGTGCTGGATGTCACCCCGGAGAAAGAAGATTTCGGCCGCATGGCCGCCGCCACCACCAAGCAGGTACTGGCCCAGAAGCTGCGCGATCAGCAGCGCCGGATGATCCAGGAAGAGTTCGCGGATCTGGAAGATCCCGTGCTCACTGCCCGGGTGATCCGCTTCGAGCGCCAGAGCGTGATCATGGCCGTGAGCAGCGGCCTGGGCCGCCCTGAGGTGGAGGCCGAACTGCCCCGCCGCGATCAGCTCCCCAACGACAACTACCGCGCCAACGCCACCTTCAAGGTGTTCCTGAAGGAAGTGAGCGAGGTGCCTCGCCGCGGGCCGCAGCTGTTCGTGAGCCGCGCCAACGCCGGTTTGGTGGTGTATCTGTTTGAGAACGAAGTGCCCGAGATCCAGGAAGGATCCGTGCGCATCGTGGCCGTGGCCCGCGAAGCCAATCCCCCCAGCCGCTCGGTGGGCCCGCGCACCAAGGTGGCCGTGGATTCGGTGGAGCGCGAGGTGGATCCGGTGGGTGCCTGCATCGGCGCCCGCGGCTCCCGCATCCAGCAGGTGGTGAACGAACTGCGCGGCGAAAAGATCGACGTGATCCGCTGGTCGCAGGATCCCGGCCAATACATCGCCAACTCCCTCAGCCCGGCCCGCGTGGAAGCGGTGCGCCTGGTGGATCCCGAGGGCCAGCACGCCCACGTGCTCGTGCCGCCCGATCAGCTCAGCCTGGCCATCGGCCGCGAGGGCCAGAACGTGCGCCTGGCCGCCCGCCTCACCGGCTGGAAGATCGACATCAAGAACAGCACCGAATACGACCAGGCCGCTGAAGACGAGAAGGTGTCGGAGCTGATCGCGCAGCGCCAGGAAGAGGAAGCGCTGCAGGCCGAGGCCGAAGCACGCCTGGAGGCCGAGCAGGCCCTGCGCGCCGAAGAGGATGCCCGCCTGCGCGAGCTCTATCCCCTGCCGGAAGACGAGGAGGAGTACGGCACCGAGGCGGCCTACGAAGAGGTGGCCGATGAGGCGCCAGAGCAAGAGCCCGCGGCTGAAGAGGTTGCTGAGGAAGCCAGCGAAGACACCAGCGACGAGGATGGGGCCCGGTGAGTGAGCGCAGCGTCCTCAGGCGCTGTGTGGCCTGCCGTGAGTTGCTGGATCGCCGGCAGCTCTGGCGGGTCATCCGCCTGGCGGATGGAGGCCTCGCGCTGGATCAGGGGATGGGCCGCTCGGCCTACCTCTGCCCACGCCGCGACTGCCTGGAAGAAGCCAGACGCCGCAAGAAACTGCAGAAAGGCCTGCGTTGTCAGGTTGCAGATTCCATCTACGCGGCACTGGAGCAGCGCCTGCACGCCACCTCATCTGCAGGCTCTGAGGCAAGATGAATAGTGGCCTCACCGTGTGTGGAGGCCCGGTGGCACCCGTGGCACCGACCCTTTGGAGCACTGAATGACCAGCAGCGGCAAAGTCAGGATTTACGAGCTGTCCAAGGACTTGGGCCTTGAGAACAAGGACGTGCTCGATGCCGCCGAGAAGCTGTCGATCTCTGCGAAGAGCCATAGCAGCTCGATCAGCGACGACGAAGCCGCTCGCATCCGCAACCTGATCAAGACAGGCGGTAACGGCTCCAAGGCCGCTGCCCCTGCCCCGGCTGCACCGCCCCAGAAAGCGATTCTCTCGGTGAAGAAAGCACCGTCTGCACCGGCCCCTGCCGCTCCTCAGGCGCCGAAGCCGGCAGCCAGCGCTCCAGCCGCTCCTGTGAAACCTGCGCCGGCGGCGCCGCCGGCCGCCGCCAAACCCGCTGCTGCCAAACCGCCCGTTTCGGCACCGGCCCGCCCCGCTGCACCGGCACCGGCACCGGCCGCCGCTAAACCCGCCGCACCCGCGCCACGGCCGGCCGCCCCGGCTCCTCAGGCCGCCAAGCCAGTGGCACCACCCGCACGCCCTGCTGCACCCGTAGCACCGCCGGCCCGGCCAGCCGCCGCCAAACCGGCTGGTGCACCCGCACGGCCCGGCGCTCCCGCCCCCGGCCGCCCGGCTCCGGCGATCGTGTCGAAGGCCCCCGCCGGCGCACCGCCGGCGCGCAAGCCTGCGCCGCCCAGCGCCGCCGCTCCGGCGCGGCCCGTGGCGCCCCCGCAACGCCCCGCCGCCGCGCCTTCACGCCCGGGCGCTCCGGCTCCCACACGACCCGGCGCCGCTGGCGGCAACAAGCCTCAGCTCGTGGGCCGTCCCCAGAGTGGACAGGGCGGCAGCCGCCCAGCGCCCCCATCGGGGCGTCCATCCCTGAGCCAACGCCCCGGCATGCCCACCCGCCCGGGTGCGCCGGCACCTGTGCGCGGTGCCAAGCCCGGCACACCGCCGGTGCGGCCGCAGGTGGAACTGGTGGGCAAGCCCATCCGCCGCGATGTGAGCGGCCCGGCTGGCGGCGGCAACCGCCCTGCACCGCCCACGCGCCCGGGCATGCCCGGCATGCGCAAACCGGTGGCGCCCGGCGAGCTGATGCAGCTGCAAAAACCCGGTGCACGCCCCACCGCAGCACCGCCGCGGCGCCCTGGTGCGCCTGCTGGCCCCGGTGCGGGTGCAGCGGCCCCCGGCGGCGATGACGCCGCCCGGCCGGTCGCTACACCGCCCACAGCGCCGCGGCGCCCCAATTTCCGTGCGCCCCAGCCTCCGGCTGGTGGTCGCCCCCGGCGCCCCGACTGGGACGACAGCGCCAAGCTGGAAGCGCTGCGCAGCCGCTCGCCGCAGAAGCAGCGCCAGAAGGTGCACATCATTGGCGAGAACGACGACGCGCTGACGGCGGAAACCGGCGGCTACGCCGGCGAACAGGAAGCCGTGGTGCTGCAGGCCTCCCTGGCCCGCCCCGCCAAGCCGAAGAGCACCGCCCCCGCGCAGCGCAAGCCCACGGCCGTGGCCCGCAAGCGCAAGAAGGAAACCACCCGTCAGCGCCAGCGCCGCCGCGCCATGGAGCTGCGCGCCGCCCGCGAGGCCAAGCAACAGCGGCCCGAAATGCTGATCGTGCCGGAGGGCAACCTCACGGTGCAGGAGCTGGCCGATCGCCTGGGCGTCGACAGCTCCGAGATCATCAAGAGCCTGTTCTTCAAGGGCATCATCGCCACCGTCACCCAGACCCTCGATCTCTCCGCGATCGAGAACGTGTCTGAGGAGTTCGGTGTGCCCGTGCTCGAAGACGACGTGGAGGCCGCCGCCGCCAAGACGGTGGAGATGATCGAGGAAAGCGATCTGGCTCACCTGATCCGCCGCCCACCCGTGGTCACAGTGATGGGCCACGTGGACCACGGCAAAACGAGCCTGCTCGACTCGATCCGCAAAACCCGCGTCACCGCGGGCGAAGCCGGGGGCATCACCCAGCACATCGGTGCTTACCAGGTGGAAGTGCCCCACGCCGGCGAGCAGCGCAAGATCACCTTCCTCGACACCCCGGGCCACGAGGCGTTCACCGCCATGCGTGCCCGCGGCACCAAGGTGACCGACGTGGCCGTGCTGGTGGTGGCCGCCGATGACGGCGTGCGCCCCCAGACCCTGGAAGCCATCAGCCACGCCCGCGCCGCCAAGGTGCCGATCGTGGTGGCGATCAACAAGATCGACAAGGAAGGCGCCTCCCCGGATCGGGTGAAGCAGGAGCTCTCCTCCCACGAGCTCGTGGCCGAGGACTGGGGCGGCAACACCGTGATGGTGCCGGTGAGCGCCATCAAGGGCGAGAACATCGACAAGCTGCTCGAAATGATCCTGCTGGTCACCGAAGTGGAAGACCTGCAGGCCAACCCCGACCGCATGGCGAAGGGCACCGTGATCGAGGCGCACCTCGACAAGGCCAAAGGCCCTGTGGCCACCCTGCTGATCCAGAACGGCACCCTGCGCACCGGCGACGTGCTGGCGGCGGGCCCGATCCTGGGCAAGGTGCGCGCCATGGTCGACGACAACGGCAAGCGCGTGAAGGAAGCCGGCCCCTCCTATGCGGTGGAGGCCCTGGGCTTCAGCGAAGTGCCCACCGCGGGCGACGAGTTCGAGGTGTATCCCGACGAGAAGGCGGCCCGGGCCGTGGTGGGCGATCGCGCCACCGAAGCCCGCGCCACCCGTCTGGCGCAGCAGATGGCCTCCCGCCGGGTGTCGCTGGCGTCGATGTCGGGCCAGGCCAGCGAAGGCGAGCTCAAGGAGCTCAACCTGATCCTCAAGGCCGACGTGCAGGGTTCGGTGGAAGCCATCCTCGGCTCCCTCGAACAGCTGCCCCAGGAAGAGGTGCAAGTGCGGGTGCTGCTCTCGGCACCGGGCGAGGTCACCGAGACCGACGTGGATCTGGCCGCCGCTTCCGGCGCCGTGATCGTGGGCTTCAACACCTCGATGGCACCGGGCGCCAAGCGCGCCGCCGATGCCACCGGCGTGGATGTGCGCGATTACGACGTGATCTACAAGCTGCTCGAAGACATCCAGATGGCCATGGAAGGCCTGCTGGAGCCCGAGTTGGTGGAGGAGAGCCTCGGCGAAGCCGAAGTGCGCGCGGTGTTCACCATCGGCAAGAGTGCGGTGGCGGGCTGCTACGTCACCAACGGCAAGCTGCAACGCAACTGCAAAGTGCGCGTCTGGCGCGGCAAGGAAAAGGTGTACGAGGGCGACCTCGACTCCCTGCGCCGCGGCAAGGACGACCAGAAGGAAGTGGCCACCGGCTTCGAGTGCGGCATCGGCTGCGATCGCTTCGCCAACTGGCAGGAAGGCGATCGCGTTGAGGCCTACAAACTGGTCACCCAACGCCGCACACTGAGCACCTGATCCCGCGCTGCACCGCCCCGTGAATCCGGCAAGACGCGAACCCCTGCTGTGGCTCCAGCTCCTGGGGCTCGCGGCCTTGCCGCTTGAGGCGTTGCTGCTGCTGCTAGTGCTCGCTGGGGCGGATCCCGGCCCCCTACCTGGATTTGAACGCATCCTGGCCTGGGCTCTCGGCGCGCTCGCCCCAGCCGTGTTGTTCTGGCGTCTGCCGCCCGATCTGTGGTCGCTGCTGCTGCTTCAGGTGCCGCTGCGGGGTCGTCGCCCGGAGCAACTGCGGCTCAGCGCCCTGCAAACCGCCCTGCCGCTGAAGCTGATCGCAGCCTCGGGGGCAGCCTTGCTGCTGCCGTTGGTGTGGCTGCTCGATGCCAATGCCGGCCTGGCCTGGGCCTGGTCGCCCCTGTCGGCCAGCCCGCGCTTGGTGGTGTTGCTCGTGAGCCTGCCACTGCTGGCGCTGATGCAATGGCAGTGGCACCAGCTCATGCAAACCCTCTGGCTGTTCACCCGGCCAGCGGCGCTGATGGAGCAAACCCTGCCTCTCACTCAGGCTCAGGCGGCGGAGAGTCGCTTGAATCTCGGCTTGCCGCTACTCCTTCTGCAGCCGCTGGCTGTGGAACCAACGGCGGCCCAACAAAACACCCCGCCAACGCCCGAGCCTGCACCGGAACCGGCCCCTCAACCGGCCCCTGAGGCGATCACCACAGTTGCCGAGGAACCTGAGCCCGAACCAAGCGCCACCGCCGACGCTGACGCCGACTCAAGCGACCTCGTCGTCGACGCTGGGGTTTCTGTCACGCCAGAGGAGCCCGCCGAAGAGCACGAGAGCACCCAGTTGGATGCCAAGGTCGCTGAGGGCGACGGGCTCCCCAGCTGAGGCACGCATCGTCATCGTGGCGAGGCCAACCGCAGCGGAGGCGGTGAAGGCCAGCCAAAGCCCACGCCGGAGCCCACGCCAGGGTGTTTTGGCCTCCTGCAGCAAGCGTGCCCGCAGGGCTGGATCCAGGGGCTCACGAGACTGTGGTGCCATGACGCGAGCCCAAAGGGCGCAACAGCCCGAATGCTAATTTGATGCGGCTGCCGGTGTAGCTCAGTGGTAGAGCAACTGATTCGTAATCAGTAGGTCGCAGGTTCAAATCCAGTCACCGGCTTTTTAAACAGCCCCGATCCACCTGGAAACCCCTGCCGCGAGCAGGGGTTTCTTGTTTTCAGGGATAACCATGACAAGGGCATCTTTTCGTTAGATCGCATCAGCTTGAGCCGCTGACAGGGACAGGGAGTTTCCCTCTCATTTTTCAGCAAAGCTGAACACCTGAATCAATCAACGAATCCGTGGGACCAAGCACGGGCGTGCCGATGATGACAAACACTGGCCAGCCGGTCGCGAGGCCCATCTGCAAACTAAGCTAAGACTTAGTTCAGCTCGATCAGTCATGGAGCCGGTGAACATCCACCAAGCCAAGACTCAGCTATCCCAGCTGCTTCATGTCGTGGAACAGGGAGAGGAAGTGGTGATTGCCCGCGCTGGCGTGCCGATTGCACGACTGGTGGGCTGGCAGCCCCAAGCCCAGCCTGTGGCAGCACCTGGTGCGATGCGCGGCCAAATCCAGATCAGCAGCGATTTTGATGCGCCCCTAGATGGCCTGTTCGAGGCGCTCCATTGACGCGGCTGCTGCTCGACACCCACCTGGTGCTTTGGTGGCTCAATGACGATCCCCTGCTGCCGGCGGCTGTGGAGGAGCGCGTGCGGTCTGTGGATGCAGAGGTGTTTGTGAGCCAGGCTTCGCTCTGGGAAATGGCGATCAAGGTGTCGATCGGGAGGCTGCAGGTGGACCTCGCGGAGCTGGAGCGCCTGATCCCGTTGCAGGGCTTTCGCTGGCTACCGATCCGTAACACCCATCTCCTGGCAGTGGGCAATCTTGAGTCCGGTGGCGACCATCGCGATCCTTTTGACCGGCTTCTGGTCTGCCAGAGCCGAACGGAGCCCATGTTGCTGTTGACAGCAAACCGCCAATTACAGCGCTACGGCACCACTGTGAACGTGATCAGTTGAGAAGCGCCACGATGAGCGCCGGCAACGGGTTCGCATCCTTCCTCTGGAACCCCGCAACCCAATCAACACCTGACCCACCAACGGGAGCAGCAGAAAATGCCGGCTACCGCACTGGCGGTTCTTTTGTTTTGGTACACATCGAAGCGGCATGATCGAGGGTTCTCCCTCAATGCTGAACACCGATACATCTGCTCCAGCGTGGCTACAACGCAGATGCGAGCTTCGGCGTTTCAGGAGAAGCCCATGGAACCATCCACCATGCAACAACTCATGGATGCCGCTCGCCAGGAAGCGGAGCAAAGCTGGCAAGAAGGTGGCATTCCCATCGGCGCTGTGCTCGCCCAGGAAGACGGCACGATCGTGGCCCGTGGGCACAACCAACGGGTACAGAACGGGGACCCCACAAGCCATGGGGAAACCCAATGCATCCGCAATGCGGGCCGTCGCCGCGACTGGCGCGAGCTCACTCTCGTGACCACACTCTCACCCTGCCCGATGTGCGCTGGCACAGCTGTGCTGCTGGGCTTTCGCCGGGTGGTGATCGGTGAGCGCAAGAGCTTTCAAGGCGCCGAACGGTGGCTGCGCGAAGCCGGCATCGAGGTGCACTGCCTGGACGATCCAGCCTGCGAAAAGCTGATGCAGAGGATGCTGCAAACCAAACCCGAACTCTGGGCAGAAGACATCGGGCAGTGATGGCGCAGCGGTGGCACTCGCGCCTGCCAGCCGCACCCAGTGGCGCACAACAAAAAGCCCCCGCTTGCGCGGGGGCCTTCCGATTCAACCGAGATTGAACCGTGTTGAGGATCAACCTCAGCCGATGGCGGGGGCAGTCAGAGCCACGGGGGTGGCTTCGGCTGCTGCCAGGTCGAGGGGGAAGTTGTGAGCGTTGCGCTCGTGCATCACTTCCATGCCCAGACCAGCGCGGTTCAGCACGTCAGCCCAGGTGTTCAGAACACGACCCTGGGAATCCAGGATGGACTGGTTGAAGTTGAAACCGTTCAGGTTGAAGGCCATGGTGCTCACGCCCAGGGCGGTGAACCAGATGCCAACCACGGGCCAGGCAGCCAGGAAGAAGTGCAGGCTGCGGCTGTTGTTGAAGGAGGCGTATTGGAAGATCAGGCGACCGAAGTAACCGTGGGCAGCCACGATGTTGTAGGTCTCTTCCTCTTGGCCGAACTTGTAGCCGTAGTTCTGGCTCTCGCTCTCGGTGGTTTCACGCACCAGGGAGGAGGTCACCAGCGAACCGTGCATGGCGGAGAACAGGGAGCCACCGAACACACCAGCCACACCAAGCATGTGGAAGGGGTGCATCAGGATGTTGTGCTCAGCCTGGAACACCAGCATGTAGTTGAAGGTGCCGGAGATACCCAGGGGCATGGCGTCCGAGAAGGAGCCCTGACCGAAGGGATACACCAGGAACACAGCAGAGGCAGCAGCCACGGGTGCGCTGTAAGCAACGCAGATCCAGGGACGCATGCCCAGGCGGTAGGAGAGTTCCCACTCACGTCCCATGTAGGCGTAGATGCCGATGAGGAAGTGGAAGATCACCAGCTGGAAAGGACCGCCGTTGTACAGCCACTCGTCGAGGCTGGCGGCTTCCCAGATGGGATAGAAGTGCAGACCGATGGCGTTGCTGCTGGGGATCACAGCGCCGGAGATGATGTTGTTGCCATACATCAGGCTGCCGGCCACAGGCTCACGGATGCCGTCGATGTCGACGGGGGGAGCTGCGATGAAAGCAACGATGAAGCAGATGGTGGCTGCCAGCAGGCAGGGGATCATCAGAACGCCGAACCAACCCACATAGAGGCGGTTGTCGGTGCTGGTGACCCACTCGCAGAACTGGTTCCACGCAGAAGCGCCTTGGCGCTGCTGGAGAGTGGTGGTCATGAGTACGGGATACGTAGGGCTCAGCAACGAAGACCCGAGCGGGCCCTGTGTTGAGCGAGAAGGAAGGACAGGCCGGAAACCCGCCCTGCCGCGCATCAATGTAACGGATGTTTGCGCCGTGTGACGCGGGCTTAAGGCAAGCAATGGCCGCCCTCGGCAACAGTGGTGCTGATCTCAGCCATCAGCTGCGCTTGTGGGTCCTGTGATGGCAAGCGATCTCGTCACCTGGAGCCCCAGCGTCACCCTCGTGCCCACCCACGGGTGCTTCAACGCCTGCGGCTACTGCAGCTTTCGCGTGCCGCTGGAGCAGGCGGTGCCGTTGTCGCTGCGCGCCGCCACTGAACAGCTGCAGGCGCGCCCGGCCGCCGCTGAGGTGTTGCTGCTCAGCGGGGAAGTGGCGCCCAACGCAGCTGCGCGTGGGGAATGGTTTGCGCGGCTGCGCCAGTTGAGTGCTCTGGCTCTGGCTCAAGGGCGCTTGCCCCACACCAATGCCGGCCCGCTCTCGCGGCGTGAAATGGCGGCACTGGGTCGCCTCAATCCCTCCATGGGTTTGATGCTCGAGGGTGTGGGCCCTGCTTACGACGCGCTGCATCGCCACGCCCCCAGCAAAACCCTGGCCATGCGCCTGGCTCAGCTGGAGCAAGCCGGCCGGCTCGGGATTCCCTTCACCACCGGGCTGCTGCTCGGCGTGGGCGAAACCAGGGCGGAGCGCATCAAGGCCCTGGAGCTGCTGGCGGGACTGCAGCGCCGCTGGGGCCATCTCCAGGAGGTGATCCTGCAGCCCTGGCGGCCTCATGGGGAGGCGGCCACGCCGCTCACCCCAGCGGAGCAGAGCGATCTGCTGGAGCTGATCGCAATGGCCCGACAGTTGCTACCGCCGGAGGTGCAGCTGCAAACGCCGCCCAACCTCTGGCCGCTGGAGCAGCTGCCCGCAGCGCTGGAGGCCGGCATCCGTGATCTCGGCGGCATCGACACGCTGGATGTGATCAACCCGGCCTATCCCCAGCCCACGCCTGAAGCCCTGCGCCAGCTGCTGGCTTCACGCGGTTGGCGCCTCGAGCCGCGCACCTGCGTGCATCGCCATTGGTGGCCTTGGCTGCCTTCCGCCCTGCGGCGGCGCGTGGAGGAGCGGGCGCGCTTGTTAGCGTCCGAGCCGGCCCTGGCCAACGCGCCCCACACCTGACTCACTGTGCGACACGCCTCCCCGGAGGAACAGCGGGTGCTGCTGGTGCGCCTGCCCTGCAATCCCATCTTTCCGATCGGCCCGGTGTACCTGGCCGATCACATCCACAAGCAGTTCCCTGAGCTGGAGCAGTGCATCCTCGATCTGGCAGCCGTGCCGCTGCTCGATGTGGAAGTTGTGCTGCAGCAGGAGATCGAGCAGTTCCAGCCCACCCTGCTGGTGTTCTCCTGGCGCGATATTCAGATTTATGCCCCCGTGGATGGGCGCGGCGGGAATCCGCTGCAGAACTCCTTTGAGGTGTTTTACGCCCGCAATCCGCTGAAGCGGCTGCGGGGCGCCTTCGGCGGATTGCGGCTGATGGCTTCCTTCTATGGCGAGCTCTGGCGCAACCTGCGCCTGGTTCGGCGTGGGCTGAGAGCTGCCCGCCGCTTCCAGCCAGAGGCCCGGGCGGTGCTGGGTGGCGGCGCGGTGAGCGTGTTTTACGAGCAGCTGGGCCGCAAGCTCCCGCGCGGAACCGTGGTGTCGGTGGGCGAGGGTGAACCGCTGCTCGAAAAGCTGATCCGCGGCGAATCGCTCGAGGCGGAGCGCTGTTTCATTGCTGGTGAGCCGCCCCGGCCCGGCCTGATCCATGAGCAGCCCGCCGGCATGGAGAAAACTGCCTGCGATTACGGCTACATCGCCTCGATCTGGCCCCAGCTGGATTGGTATCTCGATGGCGGCGACTTCTATGTAGGCGTGCAGACCAAGCGCGGCTGCCCCCACAACTGCTGCTACTGCGTGTACACCGTGGTGGAGGGCAAAGCGGTGCGCGTGAACCCCGTGGAGGAGGTGATCGCCGAGATGCGCCAGCTCTACGCCAAGGGGGTGCGCGGTTTCTGGTTCACCGATGCCCAGTTCATCCCGGCCCGCCGCTACATCGACGACGCCAAGGAACTACTCCGGGCCGTGCAGGCCCAGGGCTGGAACGACATCCGCTGGGCCGCCTACATCCGCGCCGACAACCTCGATGCCGAGCTGGCGGAGCTGATGGTGGCCACCGGGATGGACTACTTCGAGATCGGCATCACCTCCGGCTCCCAGGAGCTCGTGCGCAAGATGCGCATGGGCTACAACCTGCGCACCGTGCTGGAGAACTGCCGCCTGCTGGCCCGCGCCGGCTTCCGTGAGCACGTGTCGGTGAACTACTCGTTCAACGTGATCGACGAGCGCCCCGAGACGATCCGCCAGACCGTGGCCTACCACCGCGAGCTCGAGCGGATCTTCGGAGCCGACAAGGTGGAGCCGGCGATCTTCTTCATCGGCCTGCAGCCCCATACCCACCTGGAGCAGTACGGCTTCGACCAGGGCCTGATCAAGCCCGGCTACAACCCGATGAGCATGCTCCCCTGGACGGCTCGCCAGCTGCTCTGGAACCCCGAACCGATGGGCAGCACCTTCGGCCGCATCTGCCTGGAAGCGTTCGAGCGCAATCCCGCTGATTTCGGCCGCACGGTGATGGATCTGCTCGAGCGCGATTACGGCTTGGCTCCTCTGGAGGAGGCGTTGCATGCGCCGGTGGAAGGGCGGGCTGCGTTGGCAACCGCCAGCCGTTGATCAGCTCTGCGGCAGGTGCAGTTCCGCCTGTAATCCCCCCAGGCTGGAGCTGTTGAGCGCCAGACGCCCACCGTGCAGTTGGCAGCAGCGTTCCACGATCGAGAGCCCATCCCCGGAGCGGTTGCGTTGCTGGCGATCGTGGGCGGGAGGGATCCTCGGCATCCCGAGCAGATTGGTGCTGCTGAGCCCGGGGCCGCTGTCTTCCACCATCAGCACCACGCTGCCCCGTTGCTGTTGGTGGCATCCACCAGGCTGCCGGTGGCCTGGCACAACTGCTCGCGCTCAAAGGCGATGCCGCGCGACAGGCAAAGGAAGCTCAGCAGCGAAGCATCGCCGCGGCTGAGGCTGTTGGTCACCCCTGTGGGGCCCACGAGCTCCAGCCGCGCTGGATCAAACAGCACGCTGTTGATCCGGAAGCGCTGCTCCGGCGGGCGCTGGGGGGTGAGGTCGCGGCGGTAATCGAGCAGGCGCTCCAGCCGCAGCTGCAGTTCCCGCCAGAGGAACGGCTTGGCCATGTAGTCGTCGGCACCGGTTTCCAGCCCCTCGATCCGTTCATCAGCGGCCCCGAGGGCGGAGAGCATCAACACCGGAAAGCGATGGCCTTGCTGGCGCAGCCGCTCCAGCAGGTGGGTGCCGCTCTGACCCGGGAGCAGCGATCCAGCACGAGCACATGGGGCATGTCGTCGCGCAGGGCTTGATCAAGGCCTTCGCCGTCTTTCAAAGCTGCGGGCCTTCCAGCCGCATTGCCCGAAGCGCTCTTCGAGCAGGCTGAGCAGTTCTTGATCGTCATCCACCACCCACACCCGAGCGTCGGGATGCCTTGAAGCTGCAGGCCGTTCTGCTGTGCTGGCCGTCATGGCGGGGTGGTGCGAATGCCCTCATCCCACCAAGGGCGGCGGGCCAGGAGCAACAGGGCCAACCCCAGCCAGCCGATCAACCCGCCGATCGGGTTGTCTGGACCTATCAGCCAGGCCGGGGCGGAGGGGTTGATCGCGACGAGCCCTTGATGCAGCACGAACCAGCCCGCCACCAGGCCGCCATGCAGGCCGATCGCGCCCCAGAGCAGGCCGCCATCAGCCCGGCGCTGCAGCCCGAGGGCCAGGCCAAGCAGCAGCAAGCCCACAAGCAGGCCGATCAGTTGGATGGGGGGCAGGTTGAAGCGGGTGTGCACCAGGCTGAACAGGGCTGCCTGCAGCCACAGCGCCCGTTGCGGCCCCAGCAGCAGGCTCAGCTCCCCCAGCAGCCAGCCGCGGAACAGCAATTCTTCGGCGAAGGCTACCCCGAGCCCCAGGGCCACGGCGTTGAGCAGCAGGCCGGCGTTGAGCCGGGGCAGCCAGCTGAGTTGGCCGGTGAGTGCCAGCGCGGCGATCACCAGGGCCAGCAGGCCGATCGCCTTGAGCACGCCCCGCAGCAAAGCCTTCGCCACGGCTGCCTTGCCGCCGACAACACCCAGCCGCCGCCAGGGCTGGGGTTCGGCCCAGCAGCGCCGCAGGCGAACCGGAAGGCTGAGCAGCAGGGCCGCCACAGCGGGCAGTGCCGCCAGGCTCGCCAGCAGAGCAGCGGGCACCCCCAGCGCCTTCAGCAGCAGTTGACCACCCAGAAACACGGCCACCAGCGCAGCTGGATAGAGCACGGTGCCCCACCAGTTCAGGCGCGGCATCAGCTTTCCGGCTCGATCGTGCTGGTGAGTCCCTTGGCTTTGAGGGTTTCGCTGTAGAACTCGGCCGGCTCGATGTCGCACACGATCACCAGGCCTACGCCGGTGTTGTGGGCCTCGAGCATCACGGCAATGGCGTCCTGCTCGCTGAGCGAGGGCACTACCTGGCGCAGGGTGCCCACCACGTATTCCATGGTGTTCACCGGATCGTTGTGGAGCAGCACCTTGTAGCGGGGCGAGGGCTTGCGCACCCGCTCCGGCGCCTTCTCCATCACGGCAGCGCCGCCGCTCTCACGGCCCGGCGATTGGGTGGCGGTGAGAGCAGCTCTGCAGGGGGTGGATCGAGGCATCCTGTCCAGCTCCGGCATCACGACAGCGGACTTTAGGCAGC
>VGPP01000036.1 GCA_016882585.1 Cyanobacteria bacterium M_surface_7_m2_037 | reverse complement strand
GGCTGAGTCGCCGGCCTGAAGCGCAGCAGCCCCTGTGGAGGCGGCGCAGCCTGCTGCTGCTGCTCGCGCTGCTCACCCTGCACTACCTGCAGTGGCGGGTGCTCCACAGCCTCAACCTGATCAGCCCCCTGGCCACGGCCCTGAGCCTGCTGCTGCTGCTCGCCGAGGGCTGGCTGCTGCTCAGCGGCCTGCTGCCGCTTTTGCTGGCCTGGCGCCGCTTCAGCGATGGCCGCCCCGAGGCCGATGCCGCCCAGGCCCGCTGGCGGGGCAGCAACTGGCGCCCTTCCGTGGATGTGCTGATCCCCACCTGCGGCGAGCCGCTGCCGGTGCTGGAGCGCTGCCTGCGCGCCTGCAGCCAGCTCAGCTATCCCCACCGGCAGCTCTGGCTGCTCGATGACACTGGCCGCCCGGAGCTGGAAGCCCTAGCGGCCCGCTACGGCGCCCGCTACCACCACCGCCCTGAACGGCGTCACGCCAAAGCCGGCAACCTCAACGCCGGCCTGGCCCTCAGCTGCGGCGAACTGATCGCCGTGTTCGATGCCGACTTCGTGCCCCAGCAGCACTTCCTCGAGCGCACGATCGGCCTGCTGGTCGATCCGCAGGTGGCGCTGGTGCAAACGCCCCAACACTTCCTCAATGCCGATCCGGTGATGCGCAACCTGGCGATGGAGGCCTGGCTGCTGCCGGATGAGGAGAGCTTCTACCGCTGGATCGAACCGGTGCGCAGCGCCTGGGAAGCCGTGGTGTGCGCCGGCACCAGCTTTCTGGTGCGCCGCAGCGCCCTGGCCGAAGTGGGTGGCTTCGTGGAAGAGGCCATCTCGGAAGACCTGGTGACCGGCATGGCCCTCGCCTCCCGCGGCTGGAAGCTGCGCTACCTCGGCGAAAAACTCAGCGCCGGCCTAGCCGCCGAAACGATGCTTGATTTCGTGCGCCAACGGCAGCGCTGGGCCTCCGGCACGCTGCAAGCGCTGCGGTTATCCCAGGGCCCGCTGCGCCTGCGTGGCTTGCGGCCCGGCCAGCGCCTGGCCTACCTCGAGGGGGCGCTGCACTGGTTCAACACGGTGCCGCGCCTGTTGCTCCTGCTGATGCCGCTGAGCATCGGCCTGCTCGGTGTTGCACCTGTTCTGCTCACGGACCAAGCCGTACTGAGCAAGCTGCTACCCCTCTGGATCGCGCTGCTGCTGAGCACCGGCTGGCTGAACCGCGGCAGCCGCCATGCCCTGCTGGCGGATCTACCCGGCTGGGCCCTGGCTGTACCGCTGGCCGCCACGGTGCTGGCCAGCCTCTGGGGGCGCGTGCAGCCGTTTCGCATCACCCCCAAACACCGGGTGCACGGGCGCGGCGGCATCGCCCCCGTGCTGGCCCTGCCCCTGCTGCTGCTCCTGGGCCTCAATGGGCTCAACCTGGCGCTGATCCTGCGCCATCTGAGCTCCGGTGGCGGCAGCGCTGGCGGCTGGCTGGGCCTGGCTTGGGGCGGACTGACCTTGCTCGGCCTCCTTGTGGCTCTGCGGGCCTGCCGCGATCCCGCCGCCGGCGATCCCAGCCCCTGGCTGGCATTGCCCTTGCCAGCCTCGTTGCGTGGAGAAGATCACACCGGACAGCCCGTGGAGCTCCGGGTGGCGATTGAGGCCCTGAGTGAAACCGGGGTGATTCTGGCGCCGGGCACCCTCCCAGCCGATGGGATCACGGAGTGGCTGGAGCTGAAGGCCATCAACATTCCCGCTCTGCCGGCCCTGCCCCTGGCCCCCCAGGCTCCAAGCGGAACGCAACTGCGCTGGGCCTGGGAGCGCGGCCCGGCCGGGGCGCGTGAGCAGTTTCTGGGTTGGTTGTATGGGCGACCCGGCGCCTGGCCGCAGCGGCAGGCGCCCCCGGAATGGCGGGCGCTGCTCGCCCTGCTGCAGCGGCTGATCAGCCCAGGGCGGGAGCGGCAACGGCTGAGCCTGGTGCCGCAGCAGCTGGGGTTGCCCCCGGCTCCGGGCACACCCGATTGGTGAAATCGCAGCGATCAATCGCCGGTTTCTGCCAGCTGAGCGGGATCTCCAGCAAATCGCGGCTGCCGGTGATCGCCTGCACGGCCAGGAGCACCATGATCAGGATGTTGCTCGCCACATGCAGGCGGCGCCAGCCCAGGTGGCGGGTGATCTCCGGGCGGGCCGCCAGGTTCATCAGAAACAGCCCGGTGAGCAGCACGCCACTCCAGTAGTGCGAGCTCCAGAACGCCCCAGTGAAGGGGTTATCGGAGAGGCGCCAGATCTCAGGTTGGCTGCCCAAGCCCAGCAGCCCTGCCCAGGTGAGCAGGGTGAAACTGGCCCTCAGCGCAGGGCGCTTCACCTTGAGCAGCGCCAACAACGCCACCAACGTGCCCGCCGCCACCAGCAGCAACAGCGCCAGGCGCCACGAACCACCCACAAAGGCAGCGCCGGGCTCCACGGCCTTGCTGATGAACGAATAGACCAGCGCGATCAGCACGGCCACCACCACGCCGGCCGTCACCCAGCGGCCGTGGTCGGCATGCTCACGGGGCACGAGGGCGGGCTGCTTGGTAATGCCCAGGCGCTTCTCACGCACCAGGATGCCCAAGCGGATCGTGGCGCCCACCACGGGATACACGAACAGGATCACCAGCACAGGATGGAGCAGTGAGAACCAATCGATCGCTGTCATCGTTCCTCCTCGATCAGGGCAGTACCGCAGGCCAACCCTGACGGATCAACAACAGCGAAAAGTAAGGCTGCTCAGCCGCACTCACGAGCGCAGCCGGAGCCAGCTGCTGGTCGGGCCAGCCCACCCGCTGGGCAAACAGGGTGTGCTCCAACAGCGCGCTCTCGGCCAGCAGCGGTTGCACCCAGCTCCAGCGGTGGCCGAGCTTCAGCAGGGCGAGCACGGCACCGGCGGCAGCCGCTTGCTCCAACAGGGCCGCCAGCTCAGCCGGGCTTTCCGGGGTGGGCCGAATCCAGAGCGGCTCCTGCTGCAGCGCCAGGGGCCATGGCAACCCCTGGCTGGAGGCCGCCGCCGCCGCCGCGGCAACGGCTGTGATTCCAGGGATCACCCGCACGGCCGCCTCGGGTGCCCGTTCCGCCAAGGCCAGCAGCACGTAAGAGCAGCTGGCATAGAGGGAGCTGTCGCCCTCACACAGCAACACCACGGGGTGCCCCTGGCTCAGCTCCGCCGCCAGGGCATCGGCGGCGGCGTGCCAGGCCTGCCGCCGTGGGTCGGCCTCAGCCACCATCGGAAACAGCAAGGGCAGGCGGCGTTGCTCGGGCCGGATCCAGGGAGCGGCAATCCGAGCCGCCATGCCCTCGGCCTCCAGGCGCGCCACCGGATACGCCACCACCGCAGCGGCCTCGATGGCGCGAACCGCCGCCACCGTGAGTAGCTCCGGATCCCCGGGTCCGACCCCCACCAACGTGAGCGTGCCGGCCGGCTGCTCTGGCCGCAGATCCTGATCCAAACCCAAAAAACTGCGGTCTGCCGCCTTTCTAGGGTGAGGGGGCGAGCGGCATGACCCGATGAGTCATCTGCAGATTTTTCAAGCCACGGGCAACCACCACCCACTGCCCCACTTCGCCAGCAACGACCCGGCCCTGATCACAGCCGAGCTGGCCCAGCGCGGCATCGGCTTCGAGCGCTGGCCGGCCCGGGTTGAACTCCCCGCCGGTGCCGATGCAGCCGCCGTGCTCGCCGCCTACGCCAGCGAAATCAAGCGGGTGCAATCCAGGGGCACCTACCCCACGGTGGATGCCATCCGGATGACACCCGAGCATCCCGATCGCGAAGCTCTGCGCCAGAAATTCCTCGCCGAGCACACCCACAGCGAAGACGAAGTGCGCTTCTTCGTAGAAGGCCAGGGCCTGTTCTGCCTGCACATCGGTGATGAGGTGCTGCAGGTGCTCTGCGAAGCCGACGACTGGATCAGCGTGCCCGCCGGCACCAAACACTGGTTCGACATGGGCAGCGCCCCGCAGTTCTGCGCCATCCGCTTTTTCGACAACCCGGATGGCTGGGTGGCGCAGTTCACAGGCGAAGCGATCGCAAAGCAGTTTCCGCTGCTGGATTAGCGGTCTGCGACAACCCCCACCGAGTGCATCCGCACAGCATCGGGATTAGCCAGCTCACCGCTGAGCGCCTCCACTTCCACCGCCGCCAGCTCCTGGAGCCGCCCCACGGTGGCTTCACGCCCGAAGCGCTCTTCGCACAGGCACCAATAGAGCCCGAAATGGCGGGCCTCGCTGGCCAGCAGTTCGCTGTAAAGATCGCGCAGTTCTGCGTCGTTGCTGTGGGCGGCCAGCAGGGCCATGCGCTCATGGCTGCGGGCCTCGATCAGCCCCGCCACCAGAAAGGAATCCAGCATCCGCTCGGGTTCGCCCTTACGCACCGCTGCCGTGAGGCTGGCGCCGTAACCCGGTGCCGGGAGCGGGCGCAGCGCCTGGCCACGCCGCTGCAGCAACTGCAGCACCAGCTCGAAGTGCTCCAGCTCCTCCCGAGCCAGTGGGCTCAGCAGCGCCCCCAGCCCCTCATCAGACGGGTAGCGGAACATCAGCTGCAGCGCCACACCCGCCGCCTTGCGCTCGCAGTGGGCGTGATCGATCAGCACCAGATCCGGCCGGGCGTTGGCCTGCTCCAGCCAGCTAGCGCTGCTGGGGGCCGCCAGCCACTTCACCCGGGCGGTGGGGTTCTCGAGTAGGGCCGTCATGCCGCAGCCTCAGCGCGCAGACGCTGCACCAGGCCCTGCAGAGCCAGGCCGTAGCTGGCTGGGCCGAAGCCGCAGATCACGCCCAGAGCCTTGTCAGCCAGATAGGAGTGATGGCGGAAGGGTTCACGGGCGTGCACGTTGCTCAGGTGCAGCTCCACATAAGGAATGGCCACCCCGAGCAGGGCATCGCGCAGGGCGATGGAGGTGTGGGTGAAGGCGCCGGCATTGATCAAGATCCCGTCGGCATGGCCGCGGGCTGCATGGATGCGATCCACCAGGGCGCCCTCGTGGTTGCTCTGGAAGCACTCGAGCGCCACGCCGAGCCCGGCCGCCTGACGGCTCAACTCCGCTTCGATCGCCTCCAGGGTGGCAGCGCCGTAGAGGCCTGGCTCCCGCAACCCCAGCAGGTTGAGATTGGGCCCGTTCAGCAGCAACACCCGCATCGCCAGCGCCGTGGATTCGGCCTTCAGTGCCTTGATCGTAAGGAGAGAAGCCAGGGGCAGACCCACCGGCTGGTAAGTTCTTGGGGTGTGGTTCGGGTCGGTGCCCGAGTGGTTAATGGGGGCGGACTGTAAATCCGCTGGCTCTGCCTACGCTGGTTCAAATCCAGCCCGGCCCACCTTCCACATGCCCTTGTAGCTCAGCGGTAGAGCACTCCCTTGGTAAGGGAGAGGTCACGAGTTCAAGTCTCGTCAAGGGCTTTCAAAAAACAGCCCAAAGCTGTGCAAATCCGCCGCAATCCGGCAGGATTTTGATCAGTTTGTGCGTCAAGTTCGCTGGATGACCGCATCACCGCCAGCGACACCCCGGGAACTGCGCTGCCTGATCGTGGAAGACCAGGTGATGTTCCTCCAGCTGCTGCGCTCAATGCTCGAGGCCATGCCTGGCCTCGAGGTGGTGGCCACAGCCACGCGCCAGGCCGAGGCCATCGCCCTCTGCAGCGGTGATGACCCACCCGATCTGCTGATCCTCGATCTGGCCCTGCCCGATGGCGACGGCCTGGCTGTGGCCCACACCCTGGCGACAGCCAGGCCGGACTCCAAGGTGGTGGTGCTCTCCGGCCAGGCCAGCAGCTTTGTCTGCCCGGCATGGCTGCAGCCGCTGATCGTGGGGGTGGTCGACAAAACCTCAGCCTTCGCGCAGCTCACCCAGGTGTTGGAGCGCTGCCTGCCTCAGAACCCGGAGCCGCTCACACCTCGGCAGCAGGAGATCTATGGCCTGATCGGCCAGGGCCTCACCAACAAGGAAATCGCCCGTGCCACCGATCTCTCCGTGGCCACGGTGGAAACCCACCGGAAGGCCATCGCCCAGAAGCTCGGCGTGAGTGGCGCCGAACTGGTGCGGCAGGCCTCGCTGAGAAGCCGCCTCGAGGCGGTGGAGGGCTGAGTGCTGAACCTGCAGCTCCGTGGGGTTTTCGCGCGACCCAAGCGACTCGCCAACCGGCTGGCCGCCGTGAGCGCGGTGCAGCTGTTGCTCGTCACCGGCGGCTTCAGCCTGCTCAGCTACAGCCTCGGGCGCCGCAGCGGCCTCGAGCTCAGCGAGGTGTACCGCCAGAACGCCTCGGTGGTGGATCTCTCCATTCGCCTGTCCAGCAAGCTCAGCTACCCGATCTGGATCAACAACCTCAACCTCAACTGGCTGAAGGCCGATCCGGCGCGCGAACGGGATTTTGAAGCGATCGCGGAGCGCTTCTGGAACCAGATGCGGGTGTTCCCGGTGGACTACATCAACATCGGCAACGCCGATGGGTCGTTTGTGGGCCTGGAGCGCACCGCAGAGGGCGATCTACTCCTCAACGAAGACACCATTCGCAGCGGCCGCGGCTCGATGGCCGTGTACGCCATGAGGGCGAACGGCCGGCGCGGCGCTCTGCTCGAGCGAATCCCAGGCATGACGGCCACCCATGAAGAAGCCTGGTATGTGGACACCGCCAAGGCGGGCAAGCCCAGCTGGAGCTCGATCTACGCCTGGGAAGACCAGCCTGAAGTGTTCTCCATCTCCTACAACGCACCACTGTTCGGCCCGGATCGCACCCTCAAGGGCGTGGTGGGGGTGGACATGGTGCTCAGCCACCTGAGCACCTGGCTGCAGGGGGTGTGGAAAGAGCGAAAGGGGATCGCCGTGATCGTGGAACCCAATGGCGATCTGGTGGCCTGCTCACGACCCGAGCTCACCCTGGCCCAGAAGCAGGGCACGGTGCAGCGCGCCAATCTGCGCGACCTGCGCAACCCCTTGATCAAGCAACTGAGCGTGACGTTCGCAGCCGCAAAGACTCGCAGCGGCAGCCCCAGCTCCCCACAACGTATTCGCGTGGCTGGCCAGGCCTACACGCTGCAGGCCAGTCCCTGGGGCCAAGAGGAGGGGCTGAATTGGACGTTGCTCACGGCGTTGGCGGCTGGCCCCACCAGCGCCGCGGCCGAACGCAGCAGTGTGCTGGCGCTGCTCGCGGCAGCTGCAGCCCTGGCCGGTGCGGTGGTGTTGATCAGCCGCCAGATCCGCGCCCTGCTGGATCCGCTCAACCAATTGGAATCAGCCTCCCGGCAACTGGGGGAAGCGCTGGCGGCCCCCAGCCCGGCGCCCGGGCAAGGGCTCCACTTCACCAGCGGCCTGAGCGGCAATGCCGGTGAGGAGCTGATCGCCCTGGATGGCGCCATCAGCGAGCTGGTGGAGCGCTACAACGCGCTCACCACCAACCTGCGGGAAGCGCAGGAGCGGGAGCGCTTCCGCGACGCGCAAACCCTCGCCCTGCTCAAAGACAAGCTGCGCAGCAGCCTGCAGGCCGCCGCCGTGGCCCACGAGATCAACCAGCCCCTGAGCGTGCTGCTGCTCAACAGCCAGCTACTGCTGGAGCGCAGCCAGAAGCCCGGCAGCCCTGAGCTACCGGAAGCCTGGCAGGCCCAACTGCAGAGCATCCGCCAGGAAGCCGATCGCGTGGTGCTCACGATCGAAACGATGCGAGCCCTGCTCCGCAACGTGCAAACCGAGCATCAGCGGCTGGATCTGCGGGAGGTGGCGCAGAGTGCCTTGCTCTATGCCCGCTCCGGGGGGCCGGTGAGCCGCCTCACGGTGGACAGCGAGGCACTGGATCGCGAGCAGGAGCCGGCCTGGATCGATGGCGATCCGGTTCAGATCCAGATCGCGATCGTGAACCTGCTGCGCAACGCCGCCGAAGCCGTGAGCGACAGCACCGTGCCGGATCCCTGGATCCGCCTGAGCCTGGCGGCTGAGGCGGGGCAGTGGTGCCTGGCGGTCGACGACAACGGTCCAGGCCTGCCGCCCGCACTGCTCGACAACACCCCACTGCAGACCACCAAGAGCACCGGCAGTGGTCTGGGGCTGTTTGTGGTGCGCACCACCATGGAGAACCACCACGGCGCGCTGCGCTGCGGCACCAGCGCCCGCGGCGGTGCCTCACTCCAACTGCTCTTTCCCGCCCAACCAGCCCCAGACAGCGGGCTTCAGGCTCTACCCACCACTGGGGATTGAAGCGAAGGGCTCCCTGCTTGCAGATTTTGCATAGGGAGAGCCCGTTCTCTTGGCCGACATCCTCTTCGACGGATTGCCCGTGCTCGATCTGCTGGAGATCACCCCCAGCACCAGCGTTGTGGCCCAGATCACCCGGCGCGACCAGAGCTCGATCTCTCGCATCTACCGCCAGGTGAGCCGCCGGCTCGGCCTCGAATTCCGCAAACACACCGACGGCCGCTACCGGGCCAGCGCCAATCAGGTGCTGCTCGAGGGGCTCAGGCGTTCATCGCAGTGGATGCGCCTGCAGGCCACGCCTGCCGAACCCCGCTGGCTCGCCTGCGGCCATGCCGCCGCCACGCTGATCGAAGCTCAGCAACCCACGCTGGTGCAGCACTGCGGCGACCTCCTGCAGGTGGAGCGGCTGCTGCAGGAGCGCGTGCTCGATCTGGCGGTGCTCACCCGGCCCGCCTCTTCCCGCAGCGCAGACGCCACGGATTTGGTTGAGCTCCCGCTGCGGGAGCATCCGGACGGCCAAGACGTAATCCTGCTGCGCCATGACCTCAGCGAGCAGCCGGCGTTGCAGGCTCTGATCGCAGCCCTGCGTCAGCAGATGCAGGGCCCTCTGCGGCAGCATCCCGAGCACGACCCCTTGGGCTGAGCCCAGCCCGAAGACTGCTGTTCATGCTGCTCTCCACCTCCATTGCCGCGATGCGGCAGCCCGTGAGCGCGGGCACCACACGCCCGCGCGCCTGGCGGCTGGAGCAACTCAACCGCCTCGAGCGCGCCATCGCCGAGCGGCGCGATGCCGTGCTCAGCGCTCTGGCCAGCGATCTGGGCAAACCACCGGTTGAGGCCTACTTCGAGCTGGTGGCCGTTCAGCAGGAAATCCAGCTGGTGCGCAGCCGCCTGCGCCGCTGGATGGCACCACGGACCGTGGGGCTGCCGGTGTTCATGCAGCCGGGCCGGGCGGAGGTGATCCGCGAGCCGCTGGGCTGCGTGCTGGTGATCGGCCCCTGGAACTACCCCTTCCTGCTGAGCCTGCAGCCCCTGGTGAGCGCCCTGGCGGCGGGCAACACGGTGGTGCTCAAGCCCTCCGAACACGCTCCCGCCACCAGTGCCCTGATCGCCGAGCTACTCAGCGCTGCGTTTCCCGCCAACACAGTGCAGGTGGTGCAGGGCGATGGACCGGTGGCTCAAGCGCTGCTGCAGGAGCATTTCGATCACATCTTCTTCACTGGCGGCGAACGGGTGGGCCGGCTGGTGATGGAAGCCGCCGCCCGCCACCTCACCCCGGTGACGCTGGAGCTCGGGGGCAAGAGCCCGGCGGTGGTGCTGAGGGATGCGGATCTGGAGGTGAGTGCCCGGCGGCTGGTGTGGGGCAAGTGCCTCAATGCCGGCCAAACCTGCATCGCCCCCGACTATCTGCTGGTGGATGAGGCGGTGCAGGCGCCACTGGTGCAGCGGCTGAGCCAACGGATCGAGCAGTGCTTCGGCAGCGAGCCCCTGACCTCTCCAGATCTGGGGAGCCTCGTGAATCAGGCCCAGTTCGAGCGGCTTCACACCCTGCTGGAGGGAGCCCGCAGCCGCGGCCAGGTGCTGTTTGGCGGCGCGAGCGATGCCGGCCAACGGCGCATCGCCCCCACCTTGATCCGGGTGGACAGCCTTGAGGATCCCCTGATGCAGGATGAGCTGTTCGGCCCGCTGCTGCCGGTGCTGAGCGTGAGTGGCCTCGATGAGGCGATCGAGCGGATCAACCAGCGCCCCAAGCCCCTGGCTCTCTATCTATTCAGCAAGCAGCGCGCCGCCCAGGAGCAGATCCTGCAGCGCACCAGCTCCGGCGGTGTGTGCTTCAACGATGTGGTGATGCAGGTGGGTGTGCCGGAGCTGCCCTTCGGCGGTGTGGGCAACAGCGGCATGGGCACGTATCACGGAGAAGCCGGCTTCCGCACCTTCTCCCACGAACGCAGCGTGCTGCGCCGGCCCTTCCGCCTGGATGTGCCCTTCCGCTACCCGCCCTACGCCGGCAAGCTGCCGCTGGTGCGGCGGCTGCTGGGCTGAGCAACACCCCACTCAGCCCCAGATGGATGGCCAGGCCTGATCACCAGGCCTTATCAAACGGGGGCTGGCGTCACCGGCCAAGGCCCGTATGGTGCCTCCAGCCGAACGCCCACGCCCCATGCGCCGCCGCTCCGCTGCCGCACTCGCCCTGGCCCTGTTGCTGCCCCTGCCGGGCCTGGCCGGAGAGGTTGTGGTGAAGCCCGGTGAAACCCTTTCGGAAATCGCTGAGCGCTACGGCACCAGCGTGCAGCGGTTGATGCAGCTCAACAACCTGCGCAGTCCCCAAGATCTGTGGGCCGGCAGCCGCATCCAGGTGCCCGGCGCGGCAGGAAGCAGCGCCAGCCGCGGCGGTGGTGGCAGCGGCAACTACACCGTGAAACCAGGCGAAACCCTCTCGGAAATCGCCGAGCGCTACGGCACCAGCGTGCAGCGCCTGATGCAGCTCAATGGCCTGCGCAGCCCGCAGGACCTCTGGGCCGGCAGCCGCATCCAGGTGCCTGGCGCGGCCCCGGCGCGACCCAGTGGCGGCGGAGGGGGGACACGCACCACCACGGTGAACGCCAACTACACCGTGAAGCCGGGCGAAACCCTGTCGGAGTTGGCCGAGCGCTACGGCACCAGCGTGCAGCGCCTAATGGAGATCAACAACCTGCGCGGCCCGCAGGACCTCTGGGCCGGCAGCCGCATCCAGGTGCCCGTGACCCGCACCGCCGCCGCACCGAAGCCCGCGGTGAACAAAAACGCCACACAACACAAGGTGCAGAGCGGTGAAACCCTCTCGGTGATCGCCGATCGCTACGGCGTGTCGATGCAGAACCTGGTCGCCCTCAACGGGATCAGCGATCCCAATCAGGTGGACGTAGGCCGCACCCTGAAGCTGCGGGGCACACCCAAGCCAGCCGCCAAACCCGCGGCGGCCAAGCCGGCACCGAAACCGCAGGCCGTGGCCGCCAAGCCGGCAGCGAAGCCAGCGCCACAGCCCGCAGCCAAACCGGCAGCCCAACCAGTGGCAGCCAAGCCGGTAGCGGCCAAGCCTGTGGTGGCCCAACCAGCGGCCTCGCCAGCCCCTGCAGCGGCAGCCGCACCAGTGGCCGCGAAACCTGAGCCGAAGCCAGCCACCGAAAACTCCACATCAGCAACCGCCACACCCGCGGCAGCCGCACCCGTTGCCGCCAAGCCCGAATCCAAACCCGAACCCAAGCCGGCAGCCAAACCCGCCACCACAACCGTGGCTGCCAAACCAGCGGCCAAGCCCGCAGCGGCCGCCTCCAGCAAGCCCGGCAAACCGGCTTCACCCGATTGGCGCAACTACGGCCCCCTCCAGGTGGACTGGGCCAACTGGCAGCCCATGGGCGGCAGCTACGTGGCCCCCAGCCTCAACAGCGACGGCCAACCCCTCTACCTGGCCATCAACTGCAATGCCAAGCGGCTCAACGCCACCGGGCAATCGGGCACCTGGAAAACCTGGGATGCACCCCAGAGCGATTTCGAGCACAAGCTGATCAACGACCTCTGCACCGCCAAGGGCGGCTGATCAGGCCGCCAGCCTGAGGGGCCAGGGCTGCCGCAGAAAACGGCGGCCCGCGGGGCGCAACCAAAGCCGCTGGGCGCCGTCGTCGCTTTCAGCGATCAGGTCTTCCTGCACCAACTGGCGGGCCAACCATCGCCAGCGCTCCACCTCCTCGCCCTCCGCCTGGGCCAGGTCGTCCCCCAGGCTGCGCAGATCCACCCCACCCCGTTGCTCGAGCAGCGCCAGCACCTCAGCCGCCTGCTCCGACCAATCCATCAGGGCCTGCCGCTCGCTGCAGCGATCACAGCGGCCGCAAGGCGGCACAAGCTCCCCCACAGCCAGCAGCAACGCCTGCTCCCGGCAGGCCAGCCCTTCCGCCACGGCCTCCATGCGCCGCAGCTGCTGCTGAGCCAACTCCACCCGCTGGCGCTCCTGGGGGTCACTCACCGCTTCAGCCGAAGCACGAATGGCCCAGCCCAGGCTGGTGCGGTCGTCGGGATCAAACAACACAAGGCAACGGGCCGGCAGCCCATCACGGCCCGCCCGGCCCGACTCCTGCAGATACCCCTCAGGGCTGGCGGGCAGATCGAGATGCAACACCAGGCCCACATCCGGGCGGTCGACCCCCATGCCGAAGGCCACCGTGGCCACCAACACCGGCGCCGCATGCTCCTGGAAATGGGTGAGTGCCAGGGCCCGGCTTTCAGGATCCATGCCGGCGTGATACGCGATGGCCTCCACGCCGGCCTCGCACAACCGCCGCGCCCAGCTCTCCACCGAGCGGCGCGTGCGCGCATAGATCAGCTTGGCCCCGCGGGCTTCGGCCAGGGCGTCCAGCACCTGGGGCATCGGATCGGCGGGGCGGCGCCGCATCGCGTAGGCAAGGTTGTCGCGGCGGGCGGAACGCACCTGAATCAGCGGCTTCCGCAGCTCCAGCATCCGGATCAGATCCGCCCGCACCCGCGGCGCCGCCGTGGCACTGAGGGCCACCAGCGGCACGCCCGGGCATAAACGCCGGAGCTGCCCAAGCCGGCGGTAATCAGGGCGGAAGTCGTGCCCCCAGGCGCTGATGCAGTGGGCCTCATCAATCGCCACCCCCACCAGCTGCCCCTGCTCGTGGATATCCTCCAGCAGCTGGCGGGTGGCTTCCACCTGGAGGCGCTCCGGGGCCAGATAGATCAGCCGCAACCGGTTGCTACGCACCCGGGCGATCAGGTCGCGGCGGCGCGCCGGATCGAGGCCCCGGTGCAGGCAGGCCGCCGGGATTCCCCGCCGCTGCAGATGCTGCACCTGATCTTCCATCAGGGCCACGAGCGGCGAAATCACCAGCACCAACCCGCCGCGCACCAGCGCCGGCAGCTGATAGCAGAGGGATTTACCGGCACCGGTCGGCAGCACCGCCAGGCAATCGCGTCCCTCGAGCATGGCCTCCACCACCGGCCGCTGACCGGGCCGGAAGCTGCTCCAACCGAAGTGTTCCTGCAGCGCCTGCTCGAGCCGATCCGCCATCACGCCGGCCTCAGCCGGCCTGGGCGATCACCGGAATCGGTGGTGCCTCGAGCTGATCGGGCGCCTCCTCCACCAGCTGCAACCGCACCCGCTTGCCACCCGCCAGCTCCCCCAGAGACACGCGCATGGTGTTGCCGCTCAGGGTCTGCAGGGCGGTGAGCAACTCCCGCAGGTGGGGCGTGCTGCTGCCGCTCTCCACCCACAGGCGCTCCTGCAAGCCATTGAGCCGCCGCCAGCTGGTGTGCAGCTTGAGCACCGCCGCCTCGAGGGCCTGAGCCTGGCCCACCGCATCGGCCAGCAGCCCCAGAGCGTCCAGCCTCAGCGCTTCCTGCATGGCCTTGTCGAAATCGAGCTCACCCTGCTGGAAGGCCCGCACCGAAAGGCCGGCCTCGGTGGCCTTGCTCAGCCAACGCGCCGTGCTGGTCACATCCTTCACGCGCTCGAGCTCCGGCTCATCGCGGAGCACCTTGCGCAGATCTTCCTGCTGCTCATCCGGCAGCTTGGCCAACTCCTTCACCAAGGGGGCCACCGCCTTGGGCGGGAGCAGGTTTTCAGCGGTGCGCTGGCGAATTTCCTCGGGCAGCAAGGGGCTGGTGGCGGCGGTGAACTCATCGGTGAGCTGCCGCACCTGCTTGCGGGTGATCTGCTGGCCGTCGTTGGCGGCTTCGCCGATCATCAGCTGCACCTCCGGATCGGCCTGGGCCGTTTCCATGAAGGCGCGCTTGGAGAAGTTGTTCACGCTGGTTTCCTCCAGCACCCCCTCGCCGAGCATCTGTTCCGCCGATTCGGCCAGCTGAATCAAGGCGTAGGCCCTGGTTTTGCTGATCTCCTGTTCCCGGAGCCATTGCAGGAAGCCGGCCCCACGGCCCTCGCCCCCACGGCGCTCCCGATCCCGCACCGCCTTGAGGATGCGGCCCCGCCAGATCTCGGTCTGAAGGTCAAAGCGATCGCAGATGGCCCAGGCCTCCTCGATACGGGCCAGGAACTCCATCGAGCTGATGCTGTCGCTCTCGGGATCCGGCAGATCGAGGCTGAAAGACGGGGCCTCGGCCATCGGGATGCGCTCAGGGAAGGTCGATGGTGCCACGTTTCGTGACGGCCGGTGAGAACACCCGCCCGGCGCGGGTACATTCCGTCTGACAGCCACCCCTTTCCCTGCGCAGCGATGGCCATCTCCCGCGGCGACAAGGTGCGCATCAAGCGTCCTGAGTCCTACTGGTTCAACGAAGTCGGCACCGTCGCCTCGA
>VGPP01000035.1 GCA_016882585.1 Cyanobacteria bacterium M_surface_7_m2_037 | reverse complement strand
TTGCCATGAGCGCACCTCATCAGGCCTGGGCGGCTGATCAGCTGGCCGCTGCGCTGGAGCGCCTGGCGCCCTTGGCCCAACAGCGCCGCGCTGGCGTGAAGCCACGGCTGGAGCGGGTGCTGGAGGCTTTCCGCGCCGAGCGCCTCGGCGTGCACCATTTCGCTTCGGTGAGCGGTTACGGCCACGGTGATCTAGGGCGTGAGGTGCTCGATCGCGTGTTCGCCCAGGTGCTCCAGGCGGAAGCCGCCGCAGTGCGTCTCCAGTTCGTGAGCGGTACCCACGCCATCGCCGCGGCGCTCTACGGCGTACTCCGGCCCGGAGATCGCTTGCTGGCACTCACGGGACGCCCCTACGACACCCTCGAGGAGGTGATCGGCATCCGCGGCAGCGGCCAGGGCTCGCTGGCGGAGTTCGGCATCGCCTACGACGAGCTCGATCTGCTGCCGGATGGCACGTTGAACGAGGCGGGCATTGCCGAGGCGCTGGCGGTGCCGACGCGCATGGTGCTGATCCAGCGCAGCTGCGGCTACAGCTGGCGCCCTTCGCTGACGGTGGAGCAGATCGGCCGGCTGGTGGAGCGGGTGAAGGCGATCCAACCCGGTTGCCTGGTGTTTGTGGATAACTGCTACGGCGAGTTGGTGGAGCTGCAGGAGCCCACCGCTGTGGGGGCCGATTTGATGGCGGGTTCCCTGATTAAGAACCTCGGCGGCACCATCGCCCCTACCGGCGGCTATGTGGCGGGTCGGGCCGAGCTGGTGGAGCAGGCCTGCTGCCGGCTCACCGCTCCGGGGATCGGTAGCGAAGGTGGCACGGGCTTCGATTTGCACCGATTGCTGTTCCAGGGCTTGTTTCTGGCCCCGCAGATGGTGAGTGAGGCCCTGCTCTGCGCCGAACTGACAGCGGCGGTGTTCGAGGGGCTGGGCTACGCGGTGAAGCCCCTGGTGGGCGGGGTGCGCAGCGATGTGATCCAGGCGGTGCGCTTCGGTTCACCTGAGCCGCTCAAGGCGGTGTGCCGTGCTTTCCAGGCCTGTTCGCCCGTGGGTAGTTATCTCGATCCGGTGCCAGCGCCGATGCCCGGCTACGCCAGTGAGCTGGTGATGGCTGGCGGCACCTTCATCGATGGCAGCACCAGTGAGTTCTCCGCCGATGGCCCGCTGCGCGAGCCCTTCGTGCTCTATGCCCAGGGCGGCACCACCCAGGCCCACGCTGAGCTCGCCCTGGAGCGGGCGCTGCTGGCGCTGGCGGATGGGGGTTGGTGCGGTCCGGCCTGAATCAGGCCCGATGCAGCGACACGTCGTAGCTGGGCCAGTGACGGTGAGCACTCACGGCCATCAGTCCCTCCAGCCTGGCCTGGGCGATCAATAGCCGATCGAACGGGTCGTCGTGAATGGCTGGCAGCGTGCTCGTTTCGATCGCGTGGCTGTCGAGCACGGGCAGGAGCGTTGCTCCGCTCTGCAGGCAATGGTCGCGAAAGGTGGTGGGTGCCACCGGCAGTTTGCCGAGGCGGTGTTTGATCGCCACTTCCCAGATGCTGGCCACGGATACGAGGCAGTTGTTGCCGTGGATCAGTAGCCGGGTGTCTTCGTTGAGGCGCGGGTCATCGAGCAACCACCAGAGCATCACCTGGGTATCGAGCAGCAGCCGCATCAGCTGTTCATCAGCGCGCTCACCTCAGCGTCCACGCTGTCGCTGAACGCTGCGTCACAAGCGTCTGGGGTGGGGAGGGTGGCCCGAAGGGAGCCCGGCTGGCGCAGGCCTGATTCGGCCGTCAGGGGCACAAGCTTCACCTGAGCCTTGCCGTGGCTGGCGATCACCACGTCTTCGCCGGCGATGGCGGCCTTCACCAGCTTCGAGAGCTGGCTCTTGGCCTCGAGCATGTTCACCTGCATCGGCCAACGAATTCACCTTGGCTAGCTTAGCTAGCTCGAGCGTCGCCGCCGATTTCCGACAAACTGCAGCGCAGCGACCCGCCCAGGCGGCCCCATGGCTCTCAGCTACCCCGACGACTGCCGTTACGCCGACAGCCACGAATACGCCAGGGCGGAGGGAGAGCTGGTGCGGGTTGGCATCAGTGCCTTCGCCGTGGATCAGCTGGGCGACATCGTGTTTGTGGAGTTGCCCGAGGTGGGAGCCGCCCTCAGCCAGGGCAGCAGCTTCGGCTCGGTGGAATCGGTGAAGGCTGTGGAGGAGGTGATCGCACCGATCAGCGGCACGATTGAGGCTCGCAATGAAGCTGTGCTCGCCAGCCCGGAGGAGTTGCAGAACGATCCCTATGGCGAGGGCTGGCTGCTGCTGGTGCGCCCCAGTGACCCCGCTCAGCTGCAGGGTCTGATGGATGCAACCACCTACAGCGCCAAGGTGGATGGCCACTGATCACGGCACGGTCCTCAGCCCTTTTGTGGCTCGCCACATCGGTCCATCGGCTGGCGAGCAGGCCTCGATGCTCGCGGATTTGGGGCTCGGCTCGCTCGACGAGCTGATCGCTGCGGTGGTGCCTGAAGCCATCCGCCTCGATGCCGCTGGCGCCGCCCAGGGCCTACCAGCTGGCTGCAGCGAGGCTGAAGCTCTGGCAGAACTCACCGGTCTCGCCGCTGCCAACCAGGTGCGCCGCAGCCTGATCGGCCTTGGTTACCACGACTGCATCACGCCGGCGCTGTTGCAGCGCCACGTGTTTGAAAACCCGGCCTGGTACACGGCCTACACGCCCTACCAAGCCGAAATCAGCCAGGGGCGCCTGGAGGCGCTGCTCAATTTCCAGACGCTGATCAGCGAGCTCACCGGCCTGCCGATCGCCAACGCCTCGCTGTTGGACGAAGCCACCGCAGCGGCGGAGGCGATGAGCCTGAGCTACGGCGTTTGCCGCGACAGCAGCGCTCAGCGCTTCCTGGTGGATGCGGAGGTGCTGCCCCAAACCTGGGCGGTGTTGCAGACCCGCGCTGAACCCCTGGGGATTGAGCTGGTCCGCGTGGAGCCGGCGGCCCTGCAGGCAGCGGAGGCGAGCGGCGACGCACCCTTCGCTGGAGCCTTTGGCTTGCTGTTGCAGCTGCCTGGTGCCAGCGGCGGCCTCTGGGATCCAGCTGAGCTGATCGTTGCCGCCCGTGCCGCGGGCGTGATGGTGACGGCCGCGGTCGACCCCCTGGCCCAGGTCCTGATGGCGCCGGTTGGTGAGCTGGGGGCTGAGATCGCTATCGGCAGCAGCCAGCGCTTCGGGGTTCCACTCGGTTTCGGCGGTCCCCATGCCGCCTTCTTTGCCACCACCACCGCGCATCAACGCCGGATCCCAGGCCGCTTGGTGGGGCAATCGCTGGATGCGGAAGGGCGGACGGCTCTGCGCCTGGCCCTGCAGACCCGTGAGCAGCACATCCGCCGCGATAAGGCCACCAGCAATATCTGCACGGCTCAGGTGCTGCTGGCTGTGATGGCCGGCTTCTACGCCGTGCATCACGGCCCGGAAGGCCTGGCTGAGATGGCGCGGCGGGTTTTGCGGCTGCGGGAGCTGCTCCGGCGTGGGCTGGAGCAGCTGGGGCTTCTCGTGGACTCCACCCCCGGGTTCGACACCCTGCGGCTCCGCACCCCCGCCGCCGCCGATCTTCTGGCCGCGGCAGAGACAGCCGGTTTCAACCTGCGGCCTGAGCCTGATGGCCTGGCCATCAGCCTCGATGAGCGCAGTGATCTGGGCGAGCTCCAACAGTTATTGGAGGCCCTGGCACCTGTGGCTGGATCCGCCTCGGTCCCCCAGGCGAGGGATCTGGAGGCAAGGTTTGAGCAGGAGCTCGCAGCTTCTTGGGCCGGCGATGTGCCCGAGCAGCTCCTTTGGGCTGATGCGGTGCCCCGGCGTCAGAAGCCCTGGCTGCAGCAGGAGGTGTTCCGCCGCTACCGCAGCGAAACCGAGCTGCTCCGCTACATCCAGCGGTTGGCTGCCCGCGACTTCTCCCTGGTGCACGGGATGATCCCGCTGGGCAGCTGCACCATGAAGCTGAATGCGGCCGCTGAGCTGCAGCCGGTGAGTTGGCCGGGCTTTGCGGCGCTGCACCCCTTTGCACCGGCGGCGCAAAGTGCCGGTTACCGGCGCCTCGTGACAGATCTGGAGCAGTGGCTGGCGGCGATCACCGGTTTTGCCGGGGTGTCACTCCAGCCCAACGCCGGCTCCCAGGGCGAATACGCCGGGTTGCTGGTGATCCGGGCCTGGCATCGAAGCCGCGGGCAGCAGCAGCGCCGCATCTGTTTGATCCCCGCCAGTGCCCATGGCACCAATCCGGCCAGCGCCGTAATGGCGGGCTTGCAGGTGGTGCCTGTGGCCTGCGACGAGCAGGGCAACATCGATCGCACCGATCTCCAGGCCAAGGTGGAGGCCCACAGCGCCGAACTGGCGGCGTTGATGGTCACCTACCCCTCCACCCATGGGGTGTTCGAGCAGGGCATTCAGGAGATCTGTGCCCTGGTGCATCAGCACGGCGGCCAGGTGTACCTCGATGGCGCCAACCTCAACGCCCAGGTGGGCTTGGCCAAGCCGGGGCTCTACGGCGCCGATGTGTGCCATCTCAACCTCCACAAGACCTTCTGCATCCCCCACGGCGGTGGTGGGCCCGGCGTCGGTCCGATTGCGGTGGCCGAGCACCTGCTGCCCTTCCTGCCAGGGCACCCGTTGGGGGAGCACTGCGGCGGTGAGCAGGCGATCGGGCCGGTGAGTGCTGCTCCCTGGGGTAGCGCCAGCATCCTGCCGATCAGCTGGATGTACATCCGGATGATGGGTGGGGCCGGCTTGCGCCGGGCTTCAGCCGTGGCGCTGCTCGCGGCCAACTGGTTGGCGGAGCAGTTGGATCCTCACTTCCCGGTGCTGTATCGCGGCGCCGGCGGCCGGGTGGCCCATGAATGCATCCTTGATCTGCGTGCGCTCAAGCGCAGTGCCGGGCTTGAGGTGGATGATCTGGCCAAGCGGCTGATGGATTACGGCTTCCATGCCCCCACCGTGAGCTGGCCCGTGGCCGGAACGGTGATGGTGGAGCCCACCGAGAGCGAGGGCCTGGCGGAAATGCAGCGCTTCGTGGATGCCATGGCCGCCATTCGTTTGGAGGCCGCGGCGATTGAAAGCGGTGCGAGTGATCCGCTCGATAATCCGTTGAAGCGAGCGCCACATACCCTCGCGGCCATCACGGCCGATCGGTGGGAGCGTTCCTATAGCCGTCAGCGCGGGGGGTATCCCCTGGGTGAACAGCAGTTGGTGGACAAGCTCTGGCCAGCGGTGGCCCGCATTGATAACGCCTACGGCGATCGCCATTTGGTCTGCACCTGTCCGTCGGTGGAGGAACTGGCGAGCGCCACCCTCAGCTGGACTTGATTCTCGGCGGGTTGCGTTTAGATTTCGCTGGAACGAAAAGTGCGGAATTTCTTCCCGCATTCACCCTTGCTTTCCAAGCAGGATCTGCTGTAACTGCAGGCATCACTGGGCATCGGTGAAACCGGTACTGGAACAACACCATGAGCGCTGACGACCACGGAACCAATTCGATCAAGCTCCTCGCCGATGTGTCGCTGCCGTCGCTTAGCGATGTCTCCACTTCGGTGCTGAGCAACGATCAAACGCTTCGGGTTGAGGGCACGAACGTGGTTCGCGTGCCCTTTGGCGTGCGCCGTCCGCGCCGAGAGCGTCCCGCCCGTCCGGAGCGCTGGGCCACGGTGGTGTTGCCGTTTGTGGCTGGTGGCTCGACGCCCCCGCCGCCTCAGGCCGCCTGATTCAGGCGCCAGTCGATCAGGGCCTTCACATCGTCGACTGAGCTGGCCGGTGTGCGGAAGGGAAGCAGCGTCATCGGGCTGCGCTCAGGACGCACCAGCCAGCTCAGGTCGTTCTGCGGAATCAGCACAAAGCCGCGGTAGCGCACAACCCAGCATTGATGCAGTGGGTTAGAACTCACGGCCATCGACATTGTGCTGGCATTCGGCTACTCCCATTTGAGCGGTGATCAGGCCGACCCAGGCAGACTTCAGATTTTCTTCCTCAGGAGATCAAGTCTCCTGACAGAGACATGATTGGGTCGGCTCAGACTCCTGTTCCAGTCAGGGTTTTGCCGATTTTGCGCCCAACGTGAACAATTGGCTCGCTGTGTGCTGAGCTACAGATCAGAGGGTGCAACTGTGCTTGTTGGTTCAGCCGCTCGATCAGTAATTCGCGCCGCTGCGGCGTTGATGAACGGCGGTGGTGGCTGTGGCATCGAGCACGGAGCCCGTTTGCACCTGGGCATACAGCAGCCAGTGATCGCCGCATTCCATCCGTTGCTTCACGCTGCACTCCAGCCAGGCCAGGGCTTCCGGCAGCACGGGCTGGCCCGATGGGCTTTGCTCCAGCTCCAGCCCCGCGAAGCGATTGGCACCCGGTGCGAAGGGCTGCAGGAACTGCTTCATCGGTCCGCTTTCTCGGCCCGCTGCCAGCACGTTGAGCGCAAAGCAGTCGCCCACATGCAGAAGGGCTTCGACGGCCCGGTCTTTGGCCACGGCCACCGTGAGCCCGGGTGGCGTGAAGCTGGCCTGACTCACCCAGCTGGCCACCATCGCCCCGCTGAGTTGTGTGTCGCCGCTGCCCTTCACCGTGGTGAGCACGCAGAGGGAGCCCACCACCCGGCCCAGGGCCAGCACGGCGGGGTTGCTGCGGCTTTCGCTCAGGCCACCGCCGCCGCCGCTGCGGCGCTGTTCTTTGCGCTGTTCGTTCAGGAGTTTGCGGCCGAGGGCTGTACCCGTTTCCTCGATTGTCTTGAGGGTGGCGGCATCCGGGCTGAACTTCACCTTGATCGGCTCAAAGGCGAAGCGGAAGCCGCCATCGCGCAATTTGCTCTCGAGCAGATCGAGCGCTTCGCCGCTCCAGCCAAAGCTGCCGAACACCCCAACCGGTTTGGCGCGGTCGCCTTCGGCCAGCAACGTGCCCAGGGCTGACACGATCGGCGTAGGGGCATGGCCGCCGAGGGTGGGCGAACCGATCAGCACCGCGTCGCAGCTGCGGATCGCCTCCAGCAATTTGTCCGGGGGAGTGAATTCGCAGTTGATGCTTTCTACCCGCACGCCCGTGCGCGCCACCCCCTGGGCGAGCCCGTCGGCGATGGCGGCGGTGTTGCCGTAGGCACTGGCGTAGAGCAGCGCCACCGAGAGCTTGGCCCGCTCCTGGGTGGCGCCCCAACGGCGGTAGTCCACCAGCAGGCTGCGCCAGCTTTCGGCGATGGCCGGGCCGTGGCCGGGGGCGATGGTGCGGATCGCCAGCTCATCGATGCGATCGAGAACTGCCTCCACCTGGCGCACCATCGGAGCCATCAGGCAGTCATAGAAGTAGCGGCGGTCTTCCTCGGTGCTGCTGCGGTTGCTCTCCGCCCAGTCCTCGATGCAGAGGTGGGCCGCGAAGAACTTGCCGCTCATCAACAGGCCGCTGCTCTCCTCGAAGGCCATCAATCCACCCGGCCAGCGCGGCGTGGGGGTGGAGAGCAACTGCAGGCTGTGGCCATCGGCGCGCTCCAGCTGGAGTTCCCCGCGCACCACTTGCAGCGGCGGTAGCGGCGGCAGGGCTTCTGGTTCGCTGGTGGCTTCTGCGCCTGGGGGCGTGGGCTTGCGCTGATCCCAGAGTTCCCGCAGCAGCTGAGCACCGGGGTTGGAGCTGATCAGTTCCAGCTCAGGCCAGCGCTGGGCTAGCTGGCGCAGCAGTTGGACTCGGTTGGGGTTGGTGTGGCCTACCACCACCTGCAGCCTGCTGCTGGATGGGACCAGCTCAGCCAAGGCCTCCAAGTAGGGCTCGGCAAAGGTGTTCCCGGGTGGGTGCACCAGTAGGGCTGGATCTTTGCCAGAGGCCAAGAACAGGAAGCTGTTGGCCGTGGTGCCCCGCTCCAGGCCGTATTCCACCTCAAAACGCAGCCGCTTGGGACTCAGCCCCCGCAGGCACACCAGGCCTAGCTCCACCGGGATCTGAACCACCCGACGGTCATTGGCAGGGCTGCTCATCAGTAGTGGTTCCCCACTTTGCGGTGATGCACCGCAGTGCTGGCTTGGGTGTCGGCCACGTTGCCCTGCTCCACCTCGGCGTAGATGATCCAGTGATCGGGCCCTTCCATGCGCTGCAGCACGCGGCAGCCGAGGTAGGCGAGGGCATCGCCCAGCACCGGACCGCCTGCTGCCACGCCCTCGAGGGTGTTCACACCGGCGAAGCGATCGGCACCGGGCGGGAAGCGCTTGAGGAAATGGCGCAGTAGGCCCTGGTGGTTGTCGTCCCGCAGGACGTTGAGCACAAAGCGATCACCCACCTGCATCAGCGCTTCGATGGCGCGGTCTTTGGCCACCGCCACCGTGAGGCCGGGCGGTTCGAAGCTGGCCTGGCTTACCCAGCTGGCCACCATGGCCGAGGCGCGCTCCTCCTGCCGGGCCGTCACCACGTAGAGCCCGCCGGAGAGACGGCCCAGTGCTTTGTCGAGGTCGCCATCGAGCGACTTCATCGCGGCGATCGTCTTGGCGCGGGTGAGCAGTTGGCCCAGGTCGGTGCCGGCTTCTTCGCAGCGCTGGTAGTCGTTGCCATCGGGCACCTGACGGATGCGCAGCGGTTCAAACGCTTCCTTCTGGCCCAGGCCCCGCAGCTGGGAGGCCACAGTGTCGATCGGTTCGTCGTTGCCGCCGTAGGCGTCGTAAATGGCCACCCACTGCTTGGGTTGCAACGCTGCCAGCAGGGTGCCGATTGATGCCTGCAAGTCGGCATCGGGGTTGGCGGGCCAGGTGGGCACCACCACGGCGCTGGCTTCTCCGATCAGGGCGCTCAGTTCCTGGGCATCGGTGGCGCGCAGGTCCACCAGCTGCACCTGGGCCTCCGCCTTGCCGATGCCGCGGGCGATGGCCTGGCTGAGGCGATCGCAGAAGCCGTATTGGCTCACGTAGCAAACGGCGGCGTAGGCCTCGCCTTTGCTTCGGCCTTCACTCCACTCGCGGTAGTCGGAGAGCCAGAGGCTCAGATGTTCGCGCAGCAGCGGCCCATGGCCCACCGCCACGGTGTTGATCGCCGGCAGCGCGTCCATGCGCTTCATCGCCTGGAGCACGCTGCGCGCGTTGGGGCCCATCAGGCAGTCGTAATAGAAGCGGAAGTCCGGAGCGATGGCGCCGGGATCCACATCGAACACGTCATCGGAGCAGTAGTGCAGGCCGAAGGCGTCGCAGGTGTAAAGGACGCCGGTGCCGTGGTCGAACGAGAAGATCGTGTCGGGCCAGTGCAGGTTGGGAGCGCTGAGGAACTCGAAGCGGTGTTGCACGCCGCTCTCCGGGTTGGTGCCCAGATCCAGCTCCTCGCCGCTCTTCACCGCCCTGCTCTTGAAGGGGCGGTGCACCTGATTTTCCAGGAACTGGATCGCCACCTTGGATCCCACAATTTCAATCTCCGGGTTGAGATCGATCAGGTGGCCGATCAGGCCGGAATGATCCGGTTCGGTGTGGCTCACGATCAGGTGATCGATCGCCTTGGGGTCGATCTGCTCCTGCAGCAGCGGCAGCCAGGTGCTTTCGAACTTGAGATGGCTGGTGTCGATCAAGGCGGTGCGCTCACCTCCCACCAGGAAGCTGTTGTAGGTGGTGCCGTTGCGTAGGCCGAACTCGATATCGAAACGGCTGCGGTCCCAGTCGAGCGAGCGGATCGTGGTGGTGTCGGCGGCAATCCCTTCGCACTGCACACTCAGGCGAGGTGCGCTGGTAACGGCAGCCGTTGCAGCCATGGGATCCGCTCGCGATTGGGGGCAACTGTAGGTAAGCCGACTGGGCCCAGGGGCTCACAAAAAAGCCCCGGCTGTGAGGCCAGGGCTCGATCCCGTCTCGTTGGTGTGGTCGTGGTGGGCGGCTTGGAGCCGCTGGCTTCAGCCCTCCACTTTCACGCTCACGCTGGTGAGCGTCTGGGCCTTGGGCACGCTCACCGTGAGTAGACCATCGCGATAGATGGCCTGCACGGCCTCACGGTCGATGCCGCCAGGGAAGCGGAAGCTGCGGCTCCAGGTGCCGTAGCGGAATTCGCTCAGCAGCGGGGCGGCCTGCGGTTGTTCGGAATCGCTGGCCGCAGCCTCGCTGGGGTGCGCTGCTCGGCGCTCGGCGCTGATCACCAGGTTGCGATCCGTGGCTTTCACATCAATGGAGTCGCGGGCGACGCCGGGGAGCTCCAGGCTGATGCTGTAGCCGGTTTCGGTTTCACGAACTTCTGCGGCTGGAACGCGCTCGGCGCTGTGAAGTTGCTGCTCGAGGCGCTTGAACAGATCGGATTCAATGCGATCGAAACCGGCGCGATCAAAGGCAGATTGACGAAGGGTGAGCATGGCGATAGCTCCTAAATGTGCGGGTGCGGGGTGATCACCCGCAACGCCAATGTGCTCGGTTTACTTGATCACTAGAAGCGTGAGAACCGATCCGCTCCGTACGGTCGTTACACCTCCAGTTCGGTTGCTACACCAGGGTTTTCGTAAGAGCCGAATCGGGCTCTAGAGCCACCACCAGCTGCTGAAGGCTGCCGCCTGGCCGCAGGCTTGATCGCCCGGGCCCCAGAGGGTCCACAGGCGGGCGTTGTGGATTTGGAAGCGGCGACCACTCTTGCTGATGCGCACGCCGCTGTAGCCCTCGCTGGCGTGTTGTTGCAGCGCAGTCGCGAGCATCCGGGCACGCCCTTCGCGTTCCTGTGGTTCGGCAGTGAGCCGCGAGGGCATGCCGATCATTTCGGCCCAGGGGCGCTCCCAGAGCTGAAGCGCCGCGGCGTTGGCGTAGATCAGGCACGGGTCGGCGCTGCCGTCGTGGGCGAGCACCACGGTGTCGCTTGCGAACAGTTCCTGGGGCAGGTGCTCAGCGTTGCCCCGCGGCAGCAGTGGCCGCTCGAAGGCCTGATCAAAGGAGCGCACGATGCATGCAGCCAGAGCTTGCTTGGCCGGGGTGAGCCAAACAGCGGCTGCCTGTTGAACCGCGAGGCGCCGCAGGCGTCTGCGGCGTGAACCGGCGATCAAGGCGCCCATGGCTTTAGCTCGATGCCTGGGCCGTTTCCGTTTCGCCGTTGTTGCTGCCGGCGGCCATGGCGGTGGCCATCGCCTGGGCGCCGCAGGCGGCCCCATGGGCCTTGAGCTGGTCCACAAACAGCTTGCCGGCCTCCGGGAAGCGGCCGTCCTCGGCCAATGGCAGCGGGCCGGCTTCATCCAGGCCGGTGTCACCTTCCATCGCTGGGGTGATCACCACGAGACCCGGATCGAGGGCGGCGCCGTAGGTCCACCAGCGGTTGGGATCGCGGATGGCTGCGGGGGCGGGATTGAGGGAGCCATCGGCGGCTGGCTTCGGGGGCGCATCGGCTGGAGCCGCCTCTTTCGCTTCTTTGGCTTTCTTCGCCAGCAGCGCCCGCCGTTTCACCGCCAGATCGCTGAGTAACTGGGCGCGGGTACGGCCCCGCAGCTGGAAGAGCACGAAGGGGTCTTCGCTGAAGCGCTCGCCCATCAGGTAGTAGACGGCGCTCACGTGCTTGCAGGGGTTGATCTTGTCGGGGCAGGTGCATTCGCTGCGCACCTCCTGCAACTTGAACGGGAACAGGCGCCGGCCGCTGGCGGCGAAGGCGCGCTCGATGTCCTGCGGCATCACACCCGCCAGCAGCTGGGCCGACCAACGGGCCTTCTGGCCGAGGGCCTCGAGCACGTAGCCCCAGTCGTCATCGCTGAGCACATCGAGCCAGAGCTTCACCTTGTAGGGGTCTTCGCCGCTGCCCTGCACGCGTGCATGAACGCGGCGCCCCTCAAAGCGGATTGAGAGCACGTTGCCGCTGCGGGCGTACTCCCAGGCGCGTTCGAGCCGTTTCTTGAAGCGATAGCCGTTGATCAGCTCCATCCACTGCTCTACCCACCAGGGCTGCTGGCCCAGGCCCTGATCGCCCAGCTGGGTGGTGATGCCGTTGGGGGTGATGGTCATGGTTGGGGGTCGGGGAAGGGGATGCCGACGCGTTCGATGTGCTCCCGCAGACCGCTGTGGCGGTGGGATTCCCAGTGGGTTACGTCGAACAGATAGGGAGTGGGCAGCTGATCGAGGGCCTCATGCAGGGCTGCGCTGCAATTCTCATCGGCGCTGAACGCCAGATCGATATCGGAGCCGCGCCAGTGACAGCCCATCGCCCGTGAGCCGTAAAGCTTCACCCAGTGCAGCTGGGGAAACTGCTGCAGGCACAGGCGGATTGCGTTAACGGTGCGCCGGGGCAGGCCGTGATTCGGGGTTGGGTGGACGCTGTTGTCGCACTGTCCTGAGTTCTGCTCGGTCTGTACGGAATTCCGGATAGTGCTCGCGATGGCCTGTTGGGCTTGGCCGGCCGGCGCCTCGCTCCTGATCGTGGAACTCATGGCACCAGCTCCAGTCTGGTGTTCTGTTCTTGCAGCTCTTCCTCGCGGCGGGACGCCAGGTTGTCGCGGAAAGCCTGCAGCTCCTCCAGGTAACCCTCCGCCACGACCCTGGCGGCCTCGGCCAGCTGGGCGCGAGCGTCGTCGCTGCCGTCGTCACCCTCAATGTCGCCGTCGGCGGTGAACTGGGGCCGGTCTTCCAGCATGTCGATCCAGAGCTGGCCGTTGCTGATCACGCCAGTGGCGAAGGCCTGCTTGATCACCTGCCGCGGCAGTTTGGCGTCGATGCCATTCCAGGCCAGCAGATCACGCAGGCTCTTCCAGGCGAGTTCGAAGCAGAAGGCGTAGTGGCGCAGCACCAGCCCGGCCAGCAGATCGGGATCGCGGAAATCCGCTCGGGCCTGCAGGTGGCCTTCCAGCCGGCTCAACACCTTCTCGAAGTTGGCGAAACGCTGCAGCCAGCGTTCGGGGCTGCGGCTGGCGGCCGGGAGTGCCTCGTTGCAGGGTGGCGCGGAGCTTGGCATCGCGTCAGTCCTCGCTGAGGGTCACCAGGTCCTTGAGCTGGCTTACGTCCATGCCGCCGAGCCAGTCTTCGCCGGAGCCCACGATGTCTTCGGCGAGTTTTGATTTCTCCTTGATCATCCGGTCGATGCGCTCCTCCACCGAACCGCTGGTGATGAACTTGTGCACCATCACGCGGTTTTGCTGGCCGATGCGGTAGGCGCGGTCGGTGGCCTGGTTTTCCACGGCCGGGTTCCACCAGCGGTCGATGTGGAACACGTGGCTGGCGCGGGTGAGGTTGAGGCCCACGCCGCCGGCCTTGAGCGACAGCAGGAACAGCTGCGGGCCGCGGGGATCCTCCTGGAAGCGATCCACCATCGCCTGGCGTTCGGCCTTGCTGGTGTTGCCGTAGAGGAACGGCACCGGTTGCTTCCACTTCTGCTCCAGGTGGGCCTTGAGCAGATGGCCCCATTCGGCGAACTGGGTGAACAGCAAGGCGCGATCGCCCGCTTCGATCACCTCTTCGAGGATCTCTTCGAGGCGTTGCACTTTGGCGCTGCGGGCGGCGAACTCCTTGAAGAAGCCCACATCGCCGGGATCGGGATCCTGCTTGAGGGCCAGGGCCGGGTGGTTGCAGATCTGCTTGAGCCGGGTCAGTAGCGCCAGCACCTGGCCGTGCTTCTGCCCCAGCGGCGCCCGGGCGATCGCATCGAGGCTCTCCTCCACGGTTGTGTTGTAGAGCTTCTTCTGCTCGGGGGCGAGGCCCACCCATTCGCTCAGTTCCACCTTCTCGGGCAGGTCGGAAATGATCGATTTGTCGGTTTTCAGGCGCCGCAGGATGAAGGGGCTGACGCGGCCCTTGAGATCCCGCAGCGACGACATGTCGCCATAGCGCTCGATCGGCAGCCGGTAGCGCTGGCGGAAGAAGGGCTCATCGCCGAGCACCTTGGGGTTGAGGAAATCCATCAGTGCCCACAGCTCGCTCACGCGGTTTTCCACCGGTGTGCCGGTGAGGGCGATGCGGAAGCGGGGGCCGCTCTTGCTGCCCCGGCCGGGGCGGCCCAGATCCCGCGCCGCCATCGATTGCTTGGCGTTGTGGTTTTTGATCGCCTGGGCTTCATCGATCACCACGCCCTGCCAGTCGATCGCTTCCAGCAGTTCGCTGTCGCGCTGGAGCAGGCCATAGGTGGTGAGCACCAGATCTAGGCCCTTAAGCGCTTTCTTGATCGCGTCGGGGCTGTTGGGGCGCCGCGGGCCGTAGTGCTCGTTCACCACCAGCTCCGGTGTGAAGGCCGCTGCCTCCCGCTTCCAGTTGGTGAGCACCGAGGTGGGCGCCACCAGCAGCACGGGCCGCTTCAGCTCTTCCTCGGCCTTGAGGTGTTGCAGGAAGGCAAGCAGCTGAATCGTTTTGCCCAGGCCCATGTCGTCGGCCAGGCAGGCGCCTTGATCGAAGCGGTGCAGGAAGGCCAGCCAGCCGAGGCCGCGCTCCTGATAGGGCCGTAGCTGGCCAGCGAAGCCGGGGGGCGCCGGCAGGGGATCGGGGGCCTTCTGCTGGTGGTATTGCTCGAGCACCGCCTGCAGGCGGGGGCCGGCGGTGAAGGCATGCACCGGTAAGCGCTGCAGGGTTTCGCCTTCGTTGCCGGTGATGCGCAGGGCGTCGTCGAGGCTGAAGGGCGGCTCGGCGGCGCAGAACTTCTCGGCGTTCTTGAGATCGAGGGGCCGCAGTTCGATCCAGGCGCCCTTGTGTTGCACCAGCGGGCTGCGCTTGGCCGCCAGCTTCTCGAGATCCCTCAGGTTGAGGGTGACGCCGCCGATCATGAACTCCCAGCGCCACTCCAGCGTTTCCCCGAGGGTGAAGCCGCGCGATTTCTCGGGCAGCTCAGCGGTGATCGCCAGGCCCAGGCGCGAGGCCAGGCCG